>NZ_JANPCM010000715.1:0-3954 GCF_031430955.1 Ferruginibacter sp. | reverse complement strand
CAAACAGCATTAAAGCATTTTCAGATTTTACCGGCAGCGAAGCAGAAATAAAATTTATTGAAAAATATAAAATTGCCCCGCTTTTTCTTACCGGTAAAAATTATCCGCAGCGTTTATTAAATTGTTACGACAGCCCTGTTATTTTATATTACCGGGGTACAGCCGATTTAAATACTGCTAAAATAATTTCGATTGTTGGTACAAGAAACTGTAGTGAATATGGTAAAGCGGTTACCGAAAAATTAATTGCAGATCTTACCGAACAAAATATTTTAGTAGTAAGCGGCCTTGCTTTTGGTATTGATACCATTGCACACAAAGCGGCTTTAAAAAATAATTTGCAAACTGTTGGCGTGCTGGCACATGGGTTAGACAGGATTTATCCCACACAAAATAAAACCCTTGCTAAACAAATGACAGAGCAGGGCGGATTGCTCACCGATTTTATCAGCAACACCAATCCTGATAAACAAAATTTTCCTAAACGTAACAGAATTGTTGCAGGCATGTGTGATGCATTAATTGTGATTGAAAGCGGCAAAAAAGGCGGCTCATTAATTACCGCCGAATTAGGGAATGGCTACAACAAAGATGTATTTGCCGTACCCGGTAAAATAACCGATACAAAAAGTGAGGGCTGCAATTATCTTATCAAACAAAACAAAGCTTCCTTAATTACCTGCGCCAACGATTTAGTGGAATTAATGAACTGGGATCCAAAAGAAAAAAATCAAAAGAAAAAACAGCGTGAATTATTTATTGAACTAACACCTGATGAAAAAATTATTGTTGATATTTTGCAACAGCGTGAAAATATTCAGATAGATGAGCTGTATTTTAAAAGTGGTTTAAGCAGCAGTGCTGTAGCCACTGCATTGCTAATGCTGGAAATGCAGAGCGTGGTTGCATCTTTACCAGGTAAAGTTTATAAACTGGTATAAGATGCAAACCCGCCTTTTTAAATTATTCCTTCACAATTTTATACTTTTTATTTTCTTCAGTATCTGCAATTATCAGATAATACACACCTGAAGAGAGCTTTTTTATATCAATTTTATTTGACCCGTTCTTTACTGTTTTATTTATTGCTAACTGACCGCCAACTGTATAAAGTTTTGCTGTTGCAGTATATGAAACAGCAGGGTTTAGAATACTTACATTTATAAACTCTTTTGTGGGATTTGGATAAATTAAAACATCGTTTCCACTGCAATGCACATTTAATACTATCCTGTCAGAGTATTTATATTTACCATCGTTGTCAATCATTTTCAACCGGTAAATTCCTATACCAGAAACTGCTGCAGGTTGCACAAATTCATAATTATTACTTGCAGAAGTATTATTGGCAGCATTAACAGTTCCTAGGGTTGTAAAATCAGTTCCGTTAGTACTGTATTCCACCTGATATGCTTTCAAATTAATTTCAGACTGTGACGTCCACTTTATTTTAGAAGTACAATTTGCAACAGACCCTTCAAATAAATTTATTTTTACTGGTAATACGCAATTCGGGATAAAACATAAAAATCCTGCATCACAATTTGCAAAATTATCTACATAAAATCTAAATGTATAAGTGCCGGCCGGCAAATTAGCTGAACCTGTTACCTGGCTCCACACTTTTTGATTTTCATTACCCACATAAGTTAGTACAGTTGAAGTGGCGACCACTGTGGAGGATGAATTAATAATATCTATATAACTGTTAAACCCGCTGCCCCCTAATTCTCTTATAGAAAAAAAGCCGCTAAAATTTATATCGGATGAGCAGGTTAAAGTAAAATTTTGCTGGATATAATCATTGTTTTTTGCTACTTCTGCATATTGAGTGCCGTCAGCTGCAGTATCCGGTCCTTCCCCATAAACCGAACCGTCAGTTTTAACTATGTTGAAATGTGAACCTCCAGGCATTACCCAGCCATTAAATGTAGAGCTTCCTGTTGCATTATCACCAACCAAAGGTTGAACAGGAGTTTCAAAACCGGGATTATTTAGTTGGTTAATTGTACATTGGCTATACAGACATTTTACAAAAAATGTATTAAATAAAAATAAAATACTAATGTAAAGTCTAAGTCCCATTATAAAATATATGACCCGAATTTGCAATTGATTTAACAGATAACTACTGTTAGCGGAGTATCTAAATATTCTTTAAATAAAAAGAATAGGTATCTATTGCTGGGGGTATATAAAGAAACGGTATACTCTCATTATTATTGCCTAATTAATAATTTAAATTTATTGCCTTATCTTCGCCTATGGCAACAATAAATTACTCCTCCAACCAATCTCAAAAATTTTTCGGCGAAGGTTTAACATTTGACGATGTGTTACTAATGCCAGCCTATTCTCAAATTTTACCCCGTGAAGTGGATATAAACACCCGGCTCACCAAAACCATTACATTGCATGTGCCGTTATTAAGTGCCGCAATGGATACGGTTACCGAAGCAGCGCTGGCTATTGCATTGGCAAGAGAAGGCGGCCTGGGTATTCTGCATAAAAATATGAGTATAGAAAACCAGGCAGCACAGGTACGTAAAGTAAAAAGAAGTGAGAATGGTTTAATTTCTGACCCCATCACACTTTCGCCTGATGCTACCATTGGCGAAGCAGTACGGCTGATGAAAGAAAATAAAATTGGTGGTATTCCAATTGTAGATGCCCAACATAAATTAGTAGGCATTTTAACCAACCGTGATTTACGTTTTGAAACCAATTACAAAGCTAAAGTGAGTACGGTAATGACTAAAGAAAATTTGTTTACTGCACCTGAAGGCACCGATTTAAAAAAAGCAGAACAATTATTTAAGCAAACTAAAGTTGAAAAATTACCCATCATAAATAGGCAGGGGAAATTAACGGGCCTTTTTACTTACAGTGATATTTTAAAATTAAAATCGCATCCCAATGCGGTTAAAGATGCATCAGGAAGATTATTGGTTGGTGCAGGCGTTGGCATTACAAAAGACAGTATTGAAAGAGTAGCAGCACTAAACAGTTTTGGTGTTGATGTTATTTGTTTAGACAGTGCACACGGCCACACCAAAGGCGTGATGGATACCTTAAAAGCCATAAAAAAAGCTTACAAAAATATACAGGTTATTGCAGGCAATGTAGGTACTGCCGCTGGTGCAAAAGCATTGGCCGATGCCGGTGCCGATGCGGTGAAAGTGGGCATAGGCCCAGGTTCTATCTGTACAACAAGAGTAGTTGCCGGCACAGGTGTACCACAAATAACTGCGGTAATGGAAGCAGCGGCAGCTTTAAAAAATAAAAATATTGGTATCATCAGCGACGGTGGCATTCGTTATACCGGCGATATGGTAAAAGCATTAGCTGCAGGTGCAAGTTGCGTAATGATGGGTAATATTTTTGCCGGTACAGAAGAAAGTCCCGGCGAAACAATTATTTACGAAGGCCGTAAATTTAAACAGTACCGTGGCATGGGAAGTCTGGGTGCTATGGCACAGGGCAGCAGCGACCGTTACTTTCAGGATGTGGAAGATGATATTAAAAAGTTTGTACCCGAAGGTATTGAAGGCCGTGTGGCATTTAAAGGAAATTTAAGCGAAGTTGTACACCAGTTTACCGGCGGCTTACGGGCAGGCATGGGCTATTGCGGTGCAAAAAATATCAGCGAATTACAAAAAGCAACTTTTGTAAAAATTACTAATGCAGGTATGAGAGAAAGCCATGCACATGATATTGAGATTACTAAGGAAGCGCCGAATTATTCACGATAAGACTCTGCTCTTAGCGCTGGCAAGAACTTGATCATAGAGAAGAAAAATATTCAATGAACAATGCTCAATGTTCAACATTCAATAAAAGGCAAGAGACTTTTATTTGAAAACGATAATTAAACCTCCGTTATTTTGCCCGTTGGGTCAGCCGTGTTTAAAAACTAAACAGCCACCAATGGTTTTCCAGATCTGCAACAAGTTA
>NZ_JANPCM010000714.1:0-2088 GCF_031430955.1 Ferruginibacter sp. | reverse complement strand
AAAAACGGCACACAATTATTTATGACGGTTATGGGTGCTTCTGCAAAAGGCGAATTACCTTTTTTAAACAGCTTCGACAACAACCCCAAAGAAACCAAACAACTCTGGCGCTGCGAAGAACCTTATTACGAAACCGTAACTGATGTGTTGGATTTTGATAAACTCATTATTGTTACCAACAAACAAAGCCAAACAGAACAACCCAATTATTTTTTACGCAACTTAAAAGATAACAGCGCTAAAGCCATCACCGCATTTGCCGATCCGCAACCCGGTCTGCGTGGTATTACCAAACAAAAAATTACTTACAAACGCAAAGATGGTGTTGACCTTGCTGCCGATTTATACTTGCCCAAAGGATATGATAAAACAAAAGATGGTCTGCTGCCTGTGATGATGTGGGCTTATCCACGTGAATTTAAAAGTGCTGCCGATGCTGCACAATTGCGTGGCAGCAAATATACTTTTACAAGAGTGGGTTATGGCTCAATAGTTTTTTGGGCAACGCAGGGGTATGCCATAATGGATAACACCGAGTTCCCCATTGTTGGCGAAGGCGATAAACAACCCAACGATAATTTTGTGGATCAGCTTACCTGGAGTGCAGAAGCTGCCATAAATAAAATTGCAGAAATGGGTGTTGGCGACAGCAGCCGTGTAGCGGTTGGGGGCCACAGTTACGGTGCATTTATGACGGCCAATCTTTTAGCCCACACCAATTTATTTAAAGCCGGCATTGCCCGTAGCGGCGCTTACAACCGCAGCCTTACACCTTTTGGTTTTCAAAACGAAGAACGTACTTACTGGCAGGCACCCGAAGTTTATTTTGCCATGAGCCCTTTTGCATTTGCAGATAAAATAAAAACACCACTTCTAATGATACATGGCGAAGCTGATAATAACCCCGGCACTTTTCCCATACAAAGCGAACGTTTGTACAATGCCATTAAAGGCCATGGCGGCACAGTTCGTTTTGTGCAACTCCCTTTTGAAAGTCATGGTTATGCAGCCAAAGAAAATATTTTGCACATGCTGTGGGAGCAGCACCAATGGCTGGAGAAATATGTGAAGAAAGGTGGAGGGATGTATGTGAAATAATTTTTTGGGACAAACATTTGTACCTTGATTGAACTGCAGTGGCGACGTTCCGTTCAACATTATAACTCTGGGGAACTTTTATTGCAGCGTAGAATATGTTTTATTAATTTGGCTAAAGCCGGGAGGAGCTTATCAACTTGTATCTCCAGCTAAAGCTGGAGGCAATTCAAAAGCAGGTCCAAACAAACTTTTGAACTTAGAAAATATTTAATAAAAGTCAAATTGCTGTGATGCATTTCTTTTGAATTGCCACTGGCTTCAGCCAGTGGATAAAAGATAAAAGTAAAAGTGCTATTGGCTTTAGCCAAATAAAAAAATCGCAAAAAAAATTCCAAGCAAAGAATAAATTGAATTGTACATAAAATTTCTTTTTAATTACCACTGCACTGGCTTTAGCCAGTGGATAAAAGCAAAAGTGCAACTGGCTTTAGCCAAATAAAAAATCTCAAATAATCTTACAAACAAAGAATAAATTGAATTGTAAATAAAATTGCTTTTGAATTGCCACTGGCTTCAGCCAGATAAAAACAAAACATCTTTAGCCAAACAAAATATTGTCAAACAAAAATTAAAATATGCCTTTCATTAAAGTTTACATCCATTTTGTATGGAGCACCAAAAACAGAATTCCATTTCTTAATTCCTTAGAATTGAGAGAAAAAGTTTGGAACCACATAAAAGACACTGGAAAAAAGAAAGGCATATTTATTGATTTTGTAAATGGTTATGAAGACCATTGTCATTGCCTTGTTTCACTTGGCTCCGATCAAACCATTGAAAAAGTAATGCAATTAATAAAAGGTGAATCTGCTTTTTGGATTAATAAAAAAACCTTACCCAAACAAAAGTTTGAATGGCAAGATGAATACTTTGCAGTTTCAGTTTCTGAATCTGTAATTGATAAAGTAAGAGACTATATTAAAAACCAGGAAGAACATCACAAGCAGAAAACATTTCAGCAGGAATATGATGAGTTTATCAGCAAGTATG
>NZ_JANPCM010000713.1:0-3689 GCF_031430955.1 Ferruginibacter sp. | reverse complement strand
GTTGAAAGCAATAAAAAACCTGCCGGTATTATTTGGGGAAAGGGATATTTTAAAAATTATTCAATTGCTGCCGGGTGTACATGGCGGCCAGGAAGGTACAACCGGTTTTTATGTACGTGGTGGCAATGCCGACCAGAATTTAGTGCAGTTAGATGAAGCAACGGTTTACAACCCCAATCACCTGTTTGGTTTGTTCAGCACTTTTAATGTAAATGCTATAAATAATGTACGGCTTATTAAAGGTGGTTTTCCTGCTGAGTTTGGTGGCAGGCTCAGTTCTATTGTAGATATTACCATGAAGGAAGGGAATAAAACAAAATACCAGGTTGAAGGTGGGCTGGGATTACTTTCTACCAATCTTACTTTTCAAGGCCCCATAAAAAAAAGTAAATCATCTTTTATAATTTCTGCAAGGCAAAGCCATATAAATTTATTTTTAAAACGCCTCACTTCTTCCAGCAACTCTTATAAATTTTATGATGTTAATGCAAAAATGAATTTTGAGCTGGGGAAAAAAGACCACCTCTATTTTAGTTTTTTTAAAGGCAACGATAAAGCAAATTATACAGAGCTTAACAGTTTAAACTATGAGGTTGATTTTGGAAACACTACCGGCACTTTACGCTGGAACCATTTATTTGGGAGTAAAATTTTTTCCAACACTTCTGTTATTTATAATGATTACCACTTGGCTTTGGCCACTTCGCAAAATAATTTTTATTCGCTGCTTTATACAGGCGTAAGGGATTTTACTGCGAAAACAGATTTCACTATTACGCCCAATATAAAACATAAAATAAAAGCAGGGTTTACTTTTACCAATCACCAGCTGGCACCTGCGGCATTTTCTGCAAGGATACCCCGGCGGGGCAACAGATTGGTTTTGGGAAGGGATACCATTACTAAACTTAACTCTGCTGAGATGGCTTTTTATGCCGGCGATGAATTTGATGCCTCTAAAAAAGTAAGTGTGAATTACGGGGTACGTATTCCCGTATTTACCGCTTATGGTAAAACGTATTCGTTTATTGAACCACGTATTACTGCAAAAATTTCTGCCGGTGCCAATGCATCTGTAAAGGCATCTTATACAAAAATGAACCAGTTTTTACATTTAATACCCAATGCTACTGCCGGCTTGCCTACGGATATTTGGATACCCAGCAGTAATAAAACAAAACCACAAAGTGCCACCCAGTATGCCATTGGTTATTTTAAAAATTTAAAAGATAATGCCATTGAAACCAGTGTGGAACTGTACTATAAAAAAATGAATAACCAGGTGTTGTTTGGGGAAGGAAAACAATTACGTATCAATATTAAATTAGACAGTTTATTAACGTATGGTAAAGGGGAAAGTTACGGGGCAGAATTTTTTGTAAAAAAGAATACCGGAAAATTAACCGGCTGGATTTCTTACACACTATCTAAAACCGAACAAACATTTAATGAATTGAATTTTGCAAAACCTTTTCCTTTTAAATATGATAAACGGCATTCATTATCTGTAACTGCAAGTTACCAGCTTAGTAAACGTTGGAGTTTAAATGCTGTTTTTGTTTATTCTTCTGGTGTAGCTTTTACTGTGCCCACAGGTAGAATAAGTACACTAAACTCAGGGTCAATTTTCGAAGGCAATTATTATGTATATGATGGTAGAAATAATTACCGCCTGGCACCTTATCACCGGTTAGATTTTTCGGCAATCTATAAAAAAGCAGCTAAGCTTTTTAAAAAACCTTTTGAATATGAACTGGTGATTGGGGCATACAATATTTACAGCAGGCAAAACCCTTATTTTGTTTATTTTGAAATTGATGCATTAACTACCCAGCCCACAGCAAAGCAGGTATCGCTGCTGCCAATAATACCCGGTATTTCATTCAACTTTAAATTTTAAAAATATGAAGCATATAAAATTTCTATTTATTCCTATTGTTGTTTTGCTTATTACAGGGTGCAAAAAAAATATCTCTGTTAATTTTTCTCAAACCCATAACAGTAAAATTTTTATTGAGGGTATGTTATATCCCGGAAAAGTGCCACAAATTTTTATCAGCAAAAGCAATTCCTTCTTTAGTGCCAAAATTACACCGCAGCAGGTTTTTGCAAGGGGTGCTGTGGTTAAAATCACCAATGGCACTACTGTTGATGTATTGGTTGCCGATTCAACCTTTAATAAATTCCGTTGCAGGTGGGAGCCATTTTACCGTGGTAATATTGCTGCAGTTTTTGGCAACACTTACAAATTAGAAATAAGTTTTGAAGGAAAAAATTATACCGCAGGCACTACCATTAATCAAAGCCCTGTTACCATAGAATCAATTGTGTATACCCCGCAATTTTTTGATGTATATGGCAGCCACGATGGGGTAATTGTAACTGTTACAGACCATCCGGGCACATCAGATTTTTACCGCTTTCAAATGAACAGGATCATTGATACTTCTATAAAACATGCCCATGTTTTAGACAGGTTTGTTAATACCTGCGTATCGGGCCCAACTGAAAAATTTCCGGTAAAAGATATTGGCCGGATTATTTTCAATGATGAAAATGCAGACGGACAAAAAATTATAATGTCAATAGAAGTAACTTTTGAATATAAGAAAAATGATACCGCCTGGGTTTTCATGCAATCTTTAGATGCAAACGCTGCCGAATTTTATAAAGATTTGGATGAGCAACTGCAGGCTATTCAAAACCCTTTTGTGGAGCCGGTTTTTATAAACTCTAAAATACCAGGGGCAATTGGTTTTTTTGGTTCGGCTGTATTGTCCGATTCTGTTCGGTTTATTTATCCAAGGGATAATCCATAACAGGATAAAATTGTAATTTGAGGGGAGAAATATTTTTATCAATAAAAATTTTCCTGCTTTGAGGCGGTCGTCTTTTTTCATACTGATTTCAGTGTTGCTTTCAACCAACGCTTTTCCCCAGGCAACTAAAAATAATGTTACCGGGATTGTTGCAGATAAATTATCCAAACACCCTATTGAATTTGCAACAGTGCAATTGCTGCATCCAAAAGACAGTGCTGTATTAAGTACAACTATTACTGATAAAAAAGGAAAATTTGTTTTTAATAAAATTGAAGAAGGTAGTTATATACTTCACTTAAGTTTTATTGGTTATGAAAATAATAAGGTGAAAATTATTATCAACCGGCAAAAACAAAATTTAGGGAGTATAGAAATAACAGCCACTTCAAAAAATATGAGTGAAGTAATTGTAACCACTCATAAATCTTTATTAAAAACAAACATTGACAGGAAAGTATATAATGTTGCCCGGGATATTATGGCACAAAGCGGCACAGCAAGTGATATACTTAAAAATATCCCTTCGGTAGAAGTTGATATGATGGCCATCAACATTAAATTTTAACATTAGATATGCCTAAGTAATAAGGCATATAATATATTAATTTACAGGCAAAAATAATCATGCTGACTGACCTCTCAAGGACAATATGAAGAATATTTGGAGATTACGGTTTATTTCACGTATCACACTGTCAAGCACAAGGGAATATATGAGATTGCGTATTTTCAAATACGAAAAAGAATACCTTAATGCTGTTTTAAGAAGTAAAGCACTTGGTTGTATTAGTCATCAGAGTATTAGACTACAACATCATACATTGAAGTCTCATTGTATACTTCAAAGTCTAACGTTTTTTGAACAAT
>NZ_JANPCM010000712.1:0-2896 GCF_031430955.1 Ferruginibacter sp. | reverse complement strand
TAATTGCTTCTCATATGTTCTGGGATTTTCGTTTGGTAAAGATTTCCAGCACACTAAAAGATTATTCGATGCTGCTAATTGCCAAATTAATCTTCCTCCCCAATGCCCAATATTTTTTCCTTGGCCAAAACCAAAATATTGCTTCATTCGTGACTTTAAAGTTTCATTACTATTTTCGTTTCCTGCTTTACCGATATAAACTACAAGTGTTTTTTCTACCCAATTATTCTTCAGTTCTTCGATTGATACATTTGGATTTTTCCCTTTAAAATGTCCACCAGTGCCAACCTGCAAATATGATGGAGTTTGTTTGTTAAGACTCAAAACAAGATAAACTCCTTTCATTGCTGGCAGTTGTGAACTGTCAACAAAAAGTTCTTGTATAGTTTTGAACCCAATAAACCCTGCTTTTTTTAAATCTTCAATATTATTGAAATCCATATTTTTAGCATTAAGGGTATTTTTTTATAAATATCAATACTTCTTAAACGCCAAGTTGCTGGCGGATTTTTTTTGCACCCTTCACCATATTAATTAACTTCAGCCTGCTGGCCCATCTTGCCGTTTGGCTCAATCCGCAATCGGGTGCTACAGATAATTTTTCTGCAGGAATATATTTTAAGCAACGGTTAATTCTTTCCACAACATCAACCACTGTTTCGATGTAATAAATTTTTCCATCAATAATGCCAACAGCTACATTCAATTTTTCTGAAAATGGTTGTAATAATTCTATCTCGGCAAATTCTCTGTTCGCCATTTCAATATGAATTTCATTAATTGTTAAATCTAAAAAATCAGGCAGCATGGGTTTTATGCTTCTGTAACCAACAGGCCTTCCTTTAAAATTACCGAAACACAAATGCGTACTGAGATTGCATTTACCTACGATTGGTTTTACCGTACGGTTAAAAATATCAACAAAACGTTTGGTATCTTCTTTATAAGCATAACAACTCATGCTGGGTTCATCCACCGTTATCTCTGTGCAACCTGCTGCCACCAATGCTTCCAGCTCTTTACTGATGATGGGTAGTAATGCCTCGGTAATGGCATAACGGTCTTTGTATTTTTCATTCGGTAACAATCTTCCGCTTAGTGTAAATGGGCCGGGTACACTGGCTTTTAGTGCAGGGCCTGCAGGTGCTAACTTTTTTAACCGTAAATATTCTGCAACAGCACCCAAACCATTTGGTGCCACCAACTCTCCTACAATATTATTTTTTCCACGTTGATCATGTGCGGCGGGACCAAACTTTCTTGTTTCGGTATCATTATTTTCAATGCCTTTGATGAAACCATAAAAAGATAAATTGAAATCCAACCTTGTTTGTTCACCATCTGTAATTACGTCAAGGCCTGCAGTTACCTGGTCATGTATTGCAGCAATCACCGCATCTTCAATCATTTCTTCAATATCGGCCTTGCCAAACTTATCCATGTTTTGCGAAGCAAACTCCAGCCAGCCCGGAAAAGGATAGCTGCCTACAACTGTTGTGCGAATGGGAATATTCATCTTATTAATTTTATTTTTTTGAATTAATTTTTTGTATCCGGCTTTATTTCTCTGTTCAACTTCATTGGCGTCGTCCCGATGTATCGCATTGACGTCAAGTTAATTTTTTCCAGCTTTCAATAAAACCCTTTACCAAAGCCCCATTCGGGGCGAAATGTCAGTAGAAATAATTTTATTTTTTATTTCTATTTAGCCCCATAGGGGCGGCATGTTTTTTTCGCAACCCCTTTGTTTTAATATGCCGTCCGCCAGCTGGCGGAGCTTTGCAACCAATATCTATCTAATTGCTACTGATATATCGCCTCTACTAGGCTTTTTAAACTGACGCCAATGCGATTCATCGGGAAAAAGTATATATTTATTGACCTTTGCCTACATTATTATATAGTGCCGACATTCGTTGTGCATGTTCATCATACGCCGCCTCAAATAATTCTTTTGCTTTTGCATCTCCTACAATTGCCGATGCCGTTAATACTTTTGGTGGATGACCTGCTTCTGTTAATAATTTTGCCAGTTCCGCTTTTATACAATTCACAATCATTATTCCACCAACTGTAGAGCCGGGTGATACTGGTGTTTCTAATCCATCAATATAAATCATAGAATCTCCGGCAGGTGCACCGCTGTCTAAAATAATATCAGCAAAGTCGCTCAGTTTTTTTCCATCGGCTCTTTTGCTTTTACTTTTTGCCGAGTGTTGTGTGGTGATGAGTGCAACAGTTTTTATTTTTTTCTGCTGAAAGAGTTCTGCCATTTCTATTGGTACGATATTGCTGCCGCTGGAGGAAACAATCAATGCACAATCTTTATCACTTAAATTAAAGTTGCGTAAAATTCTTTCTGCTAATCCGCTTACATTTTCTAAAAACATGGCTTGCCGCTGACCGTTAGCACCAACCACATTGTTGTGATTGGTTAAGGATAATTCTACAATCGGATTAAAGCCAGGAAAAGATCCATACCGTGGCCACATTTCTTCTACCATAATGCGGCTATGGCCGCTGCCGAACAAATGCACTACTCTTCCGGCCAAAATACTTTCGGCAAACCATTGTGCAGTTTGCTGAATTTGATGTTGCTGCGCTTTTACGGTTTCAATAATACCGTTGCATTTTTGTAAATAGGTTGCTGTAAGATTCATTGTTTTTATTTTGACCTCACCCCAACCCCTCTCCAAAGGAGAAGGAACTGGAATTGGGTATTTTATAATTTAAAATATTCTTAACTTAATGACATTACACTTCGGGGTTTAGGCTTTTTTCGTTTTAATGTTTCTATATTAATGTCAGCCTTTCAGGCTTTTTTTAATTAATTCATTTGGGCTAAAGCCCACCCGCCTATTCTATTTAATCCCTGCCCTGAAGGGCAGGGCTATTT
>NZ_JANPCM010000711.1:0-5638 GCF_031430955.1 Ferruginibacter sp. | reverse complement strand
CCTTCGGATCAATCTGCCACCATCTACCCATCGCAGGGTCATAAACTCTGAACTTAAAATCTAAACTATTTCCTTCGCCCTTTATCTCAATATCCTTCTCTAGACCCGAAAACCCGAACCTGTACTGACTGCCATTACTATATTTCCTCCCCGTCATTATCATACCGCCGGGATAATAGTCATATTTCTCAAAGCCCTGACTGTATTGGCTATCAAAGAACTAATACTATTCTAATATAGCATTTTTTTGCTTAAAAGGAATTTATTTTACTTTTAAAACAGGAGTTAAGGCAATCAAACAGTAGGAGTTTGTTCAGTTATTTGAAAAGTTTATGAAATACAGCTATTCAGGTAAAGGGGCAAAGGGAGATGGTAACAAAATTCTCTACCTACCTTCTTGTCCTTACGAATGAACAAATAAAATCAGTACACCGCCTGGTAATTAATTTTTATTTTAGAATAAGTATAAAAAGATGCTGTTTGAATTTCGGCTACAGTTACATTTAAAAAAAATAAATTACTTTACTGTATCAGCGCCACATTTCCCTTCAGCGTAAGTATTGTACTGTTATCGCATAGTATATCAACAGTGTAAACAAATACATCAGGGTTTTGTTTTAATCCTTTAAATGTACCGTTCCATCCTGCAGCAGCATCGTTAGGTGCAAAATCGTTTTTCTCAAACACTACTTCGCCCCAGCGGCTGAATATGCGTAATGTTTTTATACTGAATAAACCTGTACCCCTTGGATAAAAAATATCGTTGTTACCATCGCCGTTAGGGGAGAAGGTATTGGGTATAAATATATTTGCGCCGTTGCAAACAACAAAAACAGTTACATTGTCTCTCGATTTACAACCACCGGCATTTCTTACTTCAACTGTGTATTGTGTAGTTTCTCTTGGCTTAACCGTTACCCCGGGGAAATTATTTTGTACAATACTTTGTGTGGGTGTCCATATAGCAGCGTTTACATCCGCAGATACAGCGGCAATTAAATCTACTGTTTGTCCTGTATTAATTGTTTTATCTGTTCCTGCTTCTACTGTTGGTATTGGATAAACTTTTACCGTTACGTAACCGGTATCTTTAAAACATGCTTTATCATCTGTGCCAATAACTTTATATGTGGTTGTGGTGGATGGGCTTGCTAAAGGTGTTGCAATAGTGGTGCTGTTTAAACCGGTTGCCGGGCTCCATACGTAGCTTGCTGCACCACCTGCAAATAATCTTACAGCATTTCCTTTACACAAAGTGTCGCCTGTACTGTTAGTCATGGCAAATGGTTGTTTTACCTGTACTGTTACACTATCGGTGTTAATGCAACCCTGCGCTGTTTTTCCCTCTACAATGTAATTAGTTACCGAATCTGGCTGTGCAACTGGCCTGGCACAATTGATACAGCTTAATCCTGTAGCCGGCGTCCATGTATAGCTTGATGCGCCTGTTGCATTTAGTGTAATAGTTTTTCCCCTGCAAACAAGTGTATCTGCACCTGCATCAATTGTAGGTACTAAATACGCATCAACAGATTTATTAACTGTGTCTTTACAACCACTGCTGTTGGTGGCAATAAGCTGAATGTTATAGGTTGCAGCAACAGTATAAATCTGTGCCGGTGGGTTTTGTAAGTTAGAGGTGTTACCATTTCCTAAATTCCAGCTCCAGCTTATTGCTGAGGTGTCTGGTACAATTAATTGTCCGTTAAAGTTAACCGTTAGTGGTGTACATCCGTTTGCAGTACTGGCAATATTTGCCTGCGGCGATGCTACAATTTTTATGGGCACTTTACTTTTTACTGTATCGGCACAACCGGTTTGGGTAGTAATAATTAATTGCGGATAATATAAACCTGATGATGCATAAAAATGCGTTGGGTTTTGTAAAGTTGAAATATTACCATCTCCAAAATCCCAGGCATAACTGGCAATTACATCATTACTTACTGATGAATCAGAAAAAGAAACCGAAGCTGCATCGCAATAATTATTGTTGGTAAAACCAAAGTTTGCATTAACACCGTTAACAACAATAGTATCGGGCCCTAATATTGGTACTACACATCCTCCCGGATCAACCAAAATCATTTTGGGTAAATAAATACCGGGTATGGTGTAAGTATAGGAAACAACAGAATCCATTGTTGAAAGCGTAGTGCCATCATTAAAATCCCAAATAAATGAAATTCTGTCTTTTGTGTTTGCAATAAAATTTACTGTTAATGGTTTGCAACCAACTATTGGCCCGTAAGTAAATGTACCCTGCGGACCACGTACGGTAATTTGTTTTTGTATGGTATCAATACAACCACCCGGGCTTGTAATGGTAAGCTTTGCAAAATATATTCCTGGCACATTATAAAAATGTGATGGATTATCAGTTTGTGTGGAAGTGCCGTCACCAAAATCCCAGTTTACTGAAGTGAAATTTTGAGAAGTATTGGTAAAGCTGATGAATAAAGGAGGGCATGTACCCAACGAATCACTCATACTAAAATTTGCAAGTGGCGATAAAATAGTTACATAATTTGGATGGACTAAAGAATCTGTACAACCATATTGATCGGTAATAAATAATTTAATAGTATAAACGCCATCAGCTGCATAACTGTGTACTGGATTTGTAGCAGTGCTGGTGTTGCCATCTCCAAAATTCCAATTGTAAGTTAATCCCGGCCCTGTTGAAGTATTACTGAAAGTAATTGGTTTTGTTGGGCACGATAATGTATCTGTTGTAGAGAAAATGGCAACAGGCTTCGAAATAATAATTGCACTTGGGTTTACTATGGAATCTATACAGCCCTTACTATCAATAATTTTTAATGCAACAGTATAACTTCCCGGCCCTGCATAAGCATGTTGAAAAGGAGGTGCAGTTAAAGTATCAATAATGCCATCGCCGTAATTCCATATCCATGTAGTAATGGGATGTATTCCATCACTTACAGAATTATCAGTAAAAGTTATTGCACTTAATAAGCAACTGCCCGGAACGCTTGGTGCAAAAGCTGCAGTTGGGCCATCTACCTGTATATATAAGGGTTTTATTAAAGTATCGGCACAGCCAAATATATCTGTAATAATTAATTGTATGGTGTATTTACCTGCTTGAGTGTAAATATGAGTTGCATTAGAACTACCTGCGCCTGCTCCATCTCCAAAATCCCACTGGTAAGAGGCGATGTTAGCGGGGTTGTTGTCAACAGCATTAAAAGTAACTGGATTGTTTTTACAGATGACCGTATCGCTGGCAGTGAACTTTGCTTTTTCTGCAATAATTCTTATACTGCTAATTTTAGTGTATTCGCAACCAGTAGTATAGTTTCTTACAAGTAAAGTAATGGTATAAGTTCCGGTATCGGCATAAGTATGTACGGGGCTTTGCACGGTAGATGTATTGCCGTCTCCAAAATTCCAGTTCCATTCATCTGCACCAATTGAGCCGTCAGTAAATGTTCTTGTTTTTGAATTACATGCAAAATCAACTGTAAAAGCTGCAATAGGCGGATTGATATGGATGTATCTTAAAAATTTTATCGAATCGCAGCAGCCGGCATTGCAAACTACCAGTGTAATATCGAAGTAGCCGGTATCTTCATAAATATGAATAGGGTTTTGATCAGTTGAAGTGCCGCCATCGCCAAATAGCCACAGCCAGTTAGTGATGGCTCCTGTTGATAAATCTGTAAAGTTTACAGGCATGTGAGCACATACATCCCTTGGTGTGGCAACTAAGTTAGCAGCAGGTTTTATGCTTGCAATAATTCCCCTTGTAACAATTGTTGTTGCAGTACAGCCGCCGGCAGTTGTAATGGTTAGTTGAATGGTGTAAATACCAGCGCTGAATATATGTGTTGGGTTTGGTAAGATAGAAGTTCCGCCATCGCCAAAATCCCATTGATAACCTATCACTGGATCAACTGATAGTACAGTTGATGAAAACGTCCAGGTTAAAGGGGCACACCCTGATACCGTTAAATTATTTATAGTAACCTGCGGGGGTTGAATTTTTACAAGATCAATTTTTCGCAACGTATCAGAGCAGCCATCTCTGTTAGTCACAATAAGTGTAACATCATAAATGCCTGTTGCTGTATAAGTATGTAAAGGATTTTGCTGAGTTGAAGTATTACCATCACCAAAATCCCAATTATAGCTTATTGCATTTGTACTAATATCAGTAAAACTAACTGTTAGTGGTGCACTGCAGGATAATGTATTGGTTTGTGTAAAGCCTGCTGCAGGTTTATTAAAAACAGTAACTGTACTGTAGGCTGTATCAAAGCACCCGCCAAAATCCGCAATTAATTGTATGGTATAAATTCCCGGTGCGGTATAAACTTTAACAGGGTTTGTTTGTGTGGATGTTGTAGCATCGCCAAAATCCCATGCACTGGCAACTGGGGCAGGCGAAGAGGTATTGGTAAAAGATAAAGGAACAGTTACACAAACACTATTTGCATTGGTAAATGCTGCGTTAATTGTTCCAATATTTATTAAGTTAGTTTTTGTAATAGTATCTCTGCAGCCGGCGCTGCTGATGGTTATTAATTGTACAGTATAAATTCCGGCAGTTAGGTAAGTATGTGATGGATCAGTTAAAGTAGAAGTTACGCCATCGCCAAAACTCCATTGGTAAGTTAATGTGCCCGTGCCTGTTGATAAATTTTGAAAATTAATAGTTACTGGTGCATTGCAGGCAGATGGACTTGAGTTTGAAAAACTGGCTGTAACACCACTGCTTATTTTTATATACTGAGCTTTTGACAAAACTTTTATACAACCAAAACTATTGGTTAGCCTTAAGGTTACATTGTAATTACCCGATGCAGTGTAGGTGTGTGATGGGTTTTGAATACTGCTTGAGGCACCATCGCCAAAATCCCATTGCCAGGAAACTATTGTACCGTTGCCGGGTGTACTTTGATCGGTAAAGTTTACAGGTAAAGGGAAGCAGCCCGTTAATGGTGTACCGGTAAATGCAACAGTTGGAGCGGCATACACCGTAATGTATTGGGTTTTAATTATTACGCTTGAATCGCCGTTAGCATCTTGTACAACTAATTTTATATTGTACTGGCCGGGATTAAAATAGGTTACTGAGGGATTTTGAAGAAAAGATATTGTTCCGTTACCCAAATCCCATTTCCATTGTGTAGGAGAACCGGTAGATTGATCTGTAAAACTAACTACAAGCGGTGCACAACCAGTTAATGGTACAGCTGTAAAATTAGCAGATAGTTGAGCTTTGGCAGAAAAACTAAAGAGAGCTAATAGAACAATTATAAAACTGTATTTGACACCACAATTGGTAGTCATTTTTTAAGTGCTTTGTTTTTTATGAATAATTGGACAATGCAGCTTACGCAGCATATTTTTATATTACTACTTATAACTTAAAACCCGTTAAAAAATTGTGCTGATAAAGAAATAATCCGGAAGATTATTGTTGATAAAGCCAGTATGGTTTTGATATAAGGTAAACTATAATTGAAGGTAAATATAAGCCAGTTTATCCACAATTATAATCTTTCCATGTGTAAAACTTTGGGTTCAGTGGTTCCCCAAGGTGCTAATTCCATTACCGGAATGGCTTTTTTGGTGAATTTCCATTCTCTTGTTAAAAAAGAAAATGCGG
>NZ_JANPCM010000710.1:0-9223 GCF_031430955.1 Ferruginibacter sp. | reverse complement strand
GTTTTTTCTTTGCGGCCATACATACGGGCAGGAAAAACCTTGGTGTTGTTTACTACAAAAACATCTTTGTCGTCGAAGTAATCAATAATTTCTTTAAAATGTTTGTTTTCGATGTTGCCGGTTTTGCGGTCAATCACCATCATACGGCTGTCTTCACGTTTTTTGGTGGGGTTTTGGGCAATTAAATTTAGTGGAAGATCGAAACGGAACTGGGATAATTTCATGTAATCAATATTTTTAAATGGTTACATGCCGTGTAATGAAACTTTAAGGAGCGTAGCCTTTGCGGAGGCACTTATCATGTTACGGCATGATTTTGAAGGCGCAAAGATAAGGAAATGCTGTGGAAATTATTAGGCAATTTTAAGTATTGTGTACAATTGGTTAAAACAAATTGGCAGGAGTGCCGGTTGGTACATTTTATTAATTTAAAAATGCCATCAGTTCTTTTGAATTTTTATGTTTTGCTTTTTTATTCCAAATGATCGCAATATTTTTTTCGACGCAGAGAAAATGAGATGGCAGAGGTTACGCTGAGAACTTCTGCGATAACTCCTTTTCTCATTTTCTCTGCGGTAAAATTTGCTGCCCGGCCAAATGCTTTAGCGGCAATTTGAAATGCTCTCTTTACTGGTTATTTAATTTTGCTGAGAGGGGCTTAAATAGTTGAATTAAATTATAAGAGACACATCCTAACCCAATATGTTACAATTACCCCAAAAAGCCACATTTCATTATGGAATCAAACAGTGTATTTAATCTTTGTGTTATCTTTAGTTAAAATAACGGCAACTATAAATGAAACTGATAACTACCCTGTTACTGTTGGTATTTTCTGTACTTTCTGCAAACAGCCAGCAAACAAAAAAATCCGAAAAAAAATACCAGGGGCTTTTGTGGGAGATAAGCGGCAACGGATTAACCCGGCCCAGCTATCTTTTTGGTACCATGCATGTAAGCAATAAACTGGCTTTTCATTTGGCCGATTCTTTTTACAACGCCATAAAAAATGTAGATGTGGTAGCGCTGGAAAGTAACCCCGCCAACTGGCAGGATGATTACAGCAAACCCAATATTTTTGATAAGAGTGCTTATGGCGAAGGCGGTGCTAATGCGTATAAATTTTTAGATATTCCTAACGATTACATTCATAAAAATACTTTTGCGGTTGATAAGTATGAGAACAATATAAAACTGGCATTAGCTTCAGAGCCTGCAATGATCAATGGTATGCTGTACCGCACTTATAAAAACGGTGCCGATTTTGAAGAGGATACTTACCTTGATATGTACATTTTTCAAACCGGCAGCAAGCTGGGTAAAAAATTAACAGGCGTAGAAAATTTTGAAGAGAGCGAAAAATTAGTGGCCGAAGCTTATAAAGATGCTGCAAAAGAAAAGCGTACAAAAAATTATGATAACGATTACAATTATGATGATGTAAAAATTCCTTTCTCTATTGAAGATGCTTACCGTAAAGGCGATCTGGATATGCTGGACAGTTTAGAAATGAAACAGTTTAACAGCAAAGCTTTTTTAGAAAAATTTTTATACAAACGAAACGAAATTCAGGCTAACTCCATAGACTCTATTATAAAAAGTAAAACCAGTTTGTTTGTTGGTGTGGGCAGTGCACATTTACCGGGCAAGCGTGGCGTAATAGAAATGTTGCGGAGCAAAGGCTATAAATTGCGTGCAGTAAAAATGGGAGAGCGTGACGGACAGCAAAAAGATGCGATTGATAAAATACGGGTGCCCGTAAGTTTTAAAATTGTACAAAGTGATGATGGGATTTTTTCTGTAGAAATACCCGGCAATAAATTTTACACCTTCAGCAAATTTGGCGATTTAAATACTAAACAATATGCCGATATGGGCAATGGTGCATATTATGTGGTAAGCCGCATAAAAACAAATGGTTTGTTACTGGGTGATAATGAAAATGCAGTGTATAAAAAAGTAGACAGTTTATTGTATGAATACATCCCCGGTAAAATTTTAAAAAGATCGGCCATTACAAAAAATGGCTACAAGGGTTTTGATATTACCAACCGCACAAGGCGTGGAGATATCCAACGGCATAATATTTTTGTTACGCCTTTCGAAATTTTGTTTTTTAAAATAAGCGGTACAGGCGATTATGTGCAGGAAGGTGGAGAGGCCAATCTTTTTTTTAATTCTATTACCATTGCACCTTTTACCGAAGGCAATTGGGTAAATTATAAACCTGCAAGCGGCGGATTTGAAATAAAATTGCCGCATACTCCCATACTGCAAAAAGATGAAGGCAGCGACAGGCTGGAATACACTGCAGCAGATAATAAAGAAAAAATTACTTACACTTTAATGAAAGCCAACATCCACAATTATGGTTTTATTGAAGAAGATACTTTTGATTTGAATTTGATGGAAGAAAGTTTTGCATCATCAGATATCATTGAAAAACAAATTTTTCGCCAGCAGGGAAAATGGCAGGGTTACCCCACATTATATTGTAAATACAAACATAAAGATGGTACACAAAGTTCGGTAAGATACTTATTGCAGGGGCCAAATTATTTTGCACAGATAGCACATTACAATGCCGAAACAAAAAATGTGCTGCAGTATTTTGATTCATTTAAAATTATACCATTTATTTATCCCGAAGTAAAATTACGGGTTGATACCGCAATGCATTTTACGGTGCAGTCGCCCATTTTTCCGGATACCAAAAAACAAAACGATCTAATGGAAACGTTAAAAAATATGATGGGGGATTATGGGGCAGACGATGATGAAACCATACCGGAGTTTGGCATTAAAACAATTGGCACCGATACTATTGGCGAAAAAATATTTGTTGCGTGGGCTAAAGCGCCAAAAAATACTTTTGAAAAAGACTCTGCAAAATTATTTACCAACAGCGACTATAATTTTGCAGGGCAGGACAATAAAAATAAAAGCTATTTATATTTAAAAAAAGACAGCGGTATTACTGCCGGCGGCATGCGGTATTTATTTCAGCAGGCAACCGATACCAACAGCAGCCGCACCATTATTTCAAAAGCATTTTATAAATTGGGAAATTATTTTGCCGTAATTGCTTTAACGGATACCATTACCCCAAGAAGCAGTTTTCTGTATAATTTTATTGAAACCTTTACACCCTCCGATACAGTAAAGGGAGAATCGCCTTTTGTAAAACGTAATGGTGAATTTTTTAAAGACTTTACAAGTAAAGATAGCGCCACCCATGCCAGGGCAATGAAGCGTTTTAAAACTATTGAATTTGATTCTGCCGACGTGCCTTCTCTTAAAAAAATAATTGATACACTCAGCTGGAAAACGAAAGATTACCTGCAGTTAAAACAAGATTTTACTGGCAGGCTGGAAGAAACAAAAGACAGTGCACTGGTAACGTATTTAAAACAATTATACGTTGCCGCAGGCGATACTGCCGATTTGCAAAACACAGTGCTGAATACTTTGCTGGGTATGCAAACAAAAAAATCTTTTATTGCTTTTAAAGATTTAATAATTAATGAACCGCCAGTGGTAACATCCGGTAACACTCCGGCCAATTACGACTATAGTGATGTGGTTAGTAAAATGGGAAACCTAACTAAACTATTAGCAAAAACAAAAAATAATTATAATGATTTTGGTGGAAGCTGGTATCCGCTTTATGATACACTTTCGCTGGCTAAAGTTATTTTTCCTGAAATATTGCAGTTAATAAATTTAGATGATTACAAAGGCAATGTGATGGAATTACTTACTGCAATGGTGGACAGCGGTTATGCAGATGCAAAAGATTACGAACAGTATTTTACAAAATTTTATACCGAAGCAAAACAGGAATTAAAAAAAGAAAGAGCCAGTGAAAGCCAAAAAGCAATTGCTAAAGCAGAAAAGGCAAATAAAGCTGATGACGATGATGAAACCAGTTACTACCACAACAGCGATGGCGATAGTGGTAATGAATTATTGCAGAGCTATGCAGTGCTGCTAATGCCTTACTGGGATAAAAACCCCGGCGTAGCAAATTTTTTTGATGAAATAATGAAACTGAAAAATAAACAGGTAAGATTTAATACCATGCTGCTGTTGCTGCGTAATAAAAAAAATATTCCTGATACATTATTAAATTTTTATGCTGCCAGCGATGAGTACAGAATTGAATTATACCGGCAATTAAAAAAGGCAAAACTGCTGGATAAGTTTCCTTTAAAATACAACAACCAGTTAGATTTGGTTAAAAGCGCATTAGTAAATTCATCTTCTTACCAAAAATATGATACACTTGCATTGCTGGAGAAAATGCCAGTAGCCTATAAAAATAAAAAAGGTGTAGTGTATTTTTTCAAATACAAAAATAAAAAAGAAGAAAAAAAGTGGAAGATAGTTTCTTATGGATTGCAGCCTGAAAATACTAAAGAATTTGATGATGATAATGATGATCTTACTTCAGTAAGTTCCTACAGCTATGGCAGTAATGAAAATAATAAATTGGATGAAACAAAACCAGTGAAGGAACAATTACAAAAACTTTTAAAAGTAATGTTGTATAAAATGCACAGCAGTGCTTCGGCGTTTTATAATAGCGGATACAATTATTCTGAAAGCGACGTTATTGCTGCACCCCGTTATTAGCATCAAATTATTGCCGCCCCGGTATGGCTGCAATTAATTTTTGTGTGTATTCGTTTTGCGGATGATGATAAATTTGTTCAGCATCACCCTGCTCTACAATTTTTCCTTTGTGCATTACTAAAATTCGGTCGCTTACATATCTTACTACAGACAGATCATGCGATATAAAGATGGAGGTAAAACCAAATGCTGCTTTTAAATCATTTAAAAGATTAAGCACCTGCGCCTGTACACTTACATCCAGCGCAGAAACACTTTCATCAAAAATTAAAAAAGAAGGATTTAATGCTAAAGCCCGTGCAATACAAATGCGCTGGCGCTGGCCACCGCTAAACTGGTGAGGGTAGCGGTTAAAATGATCGGGTAACAAATTTACTTTTTGTAAAAGCTCTATTACTTTTTCTTTTCGCTGATTGGTATTATCTAAAACGCCATGTACTTTTAAAGGTTCCAGTATAGCACTGCCAATAGTAATACGTGGATTTAAAGAACCATAAGGATCCTGAAAAACTATTTGCAGATCTTTACGCATGCTGCGGAGTGCGGATGATTTTATTTGCGTAATATCTTTTCCTTCTAAATAAATTTTACCTTCCGTTGGTTGTATTAAATGTAAAATAGTTCTGCCCAAAGTTGTTTTGCCGCAACCGCTTTCACCAACAAGGCCAACTGTTTCTCCCTGCATCACTTCAAAACTTACATCATCAACTGCTTTAAAAAATTGTGTGGCCTTACCAAATATTTTTTTCTTAACAGGAAAATAAACTTTTAAATTTTCAACCGTAAGTACAGTTGGTAGTTGATCGTTGATTGTTGATGGTGTGCCAGACTCTTTGAGTTGTTCTGTTGTATTTTGTATTTTATTGCTTTCATTTTTTTCTATTTGTCCACTGCTAATTGCCTCTTGCTCATTGCCCATTGCCCATTGCCCATTGCCTTTCTCCCCAATAAAATCACTCACCACCGGTAATCTTTCTCCTTTTAATTTGCCCGAAGGCCTGCAGGCTAAAAGCGCTTTGGTGTAAGGGTGCTGCGGCGATTGTAACACTTCTTTTGCCGTACCCTGCTCCACTATTTCTCCTTTGTACATCACCACAATTTTATCAGCAATATCTGCTACTACTCCTAAATCATGCGTAATTAAAATAACCCCCATATTATTTTGCTGCTGTAATTCCTTTATCAGTTCCAGAATAGTTTTTTGTACGGTTACATCCAATGCGGTGGTGGGTTCATCTGCAATTAGCAAAGTGGGGTTGCAGCTTATCGCCATCGCAATCATCACTCTTTGTTTTTGCCCGCCGCTTAATTCGTGAGGGTAGCGGTTAATGATGGCCGCCGGGTCGGGCAGTTTTACTTTTTCAAAAAGCGCAATGGTTTTTTGCCGGGCAATTTTTTTACTTACTTTTTCATGCAGTTGTATGGCTTCTATCACCTGGCTGCCGCAGGTAAAAACCGGGTTTAAAGATGTCATCGGTTCCTGAAAGATCATGGCAACATCTTTCCCCCTTATTTCATTTATGCCTTCGTCGGTTAATCTTATAAGTTCAGCAGGTTGTTTTTCTCTTCTGTAAAATAAAGTTTTACCTGTAACAGTTGCCTGTGCAGGTAACAACTGCAATAACGATAATGCCGTAACAGATTTTCCAGATCCGCTTTCGCCAACAATGGCTACCAGTTCCCCTTTTTTTATATCAATAGAAATATTTTTTACAGCAATAGTTTTTTCTCCTTCATTGCTGAATTGTATGGAAAGGTTTTGTATGGAGAGGAGAGATGGCAATGGGGTGAGTAGTGAGTGGTGAAACGTGAGTGTTGAGTCATCAAACCGAGGGTTCACTCACGCCTGACAACTCAACACTCACGTCTAAAATTTCAAATGCCTTACCGTTAACCCGTCATTAATTAATTGTTTTAAAGAATCGATACCAATTTTTAAATGCCGTTCAACAAAACCTGCAGTAACATTTTTATCGCTGGCTTCTGTTTTTACACCTTCGGGTACCATTGGCTGATCGCTTACTAATAACAATGCACCCGTGGGAATTTTATTATAGAACCCTACAGAAAAAATTGTAGCCGTTTCCATATCAATGGCATAAGCCCTGACTTTTTCCAGGTACAATTTAAATTCTTCATCATGCTCCCACACACGGCGGTTGGTGGTGTACACCGTACCCGTCCAGTAATCCGTTTCATAATCTCTAATGGTGGTGGAAATTGCTTTTTGCAAACTAAACGAAGGCAATGCCGGAACAATCGGTGGAAAATAATCATTACTTGTTCCCTCGCCTCTCATGGCGGCAATAGGTAAAATTAGATCGCCTATGCTGTGCCGTTTTTTAAGGCCACCGCATTTACCTAAAAACAAAACTGCTTTAGGATGAATGGCACTCAGCAAATCCATTACCGTTGCTGCACCAGGGCTGCCCATTCCAAAATTAATAATAGTAATATTATTGGCTGTAGCACATTGCATCGGCCTATCCAGCCCAATTACTTTTACATTATTCCACTCCGCAAACATGGAAACATAATTACTGAAATTGGTTAATAAAATATACTCACCAAAATTTTCTAATGCTTCGCCGGTGTATCTTGGCAGCCAGTTGTTTACAATTTCTTCTTTTGTCTTCATTATTTTTTTTATTTTTTTGGGACAAGCATTTTTTCTTTGGTCATCATCGTTGTGTCACTCACTTCAACCGCATATCTTTGTTCAACAATGCTTTCAATTTGCTGCATCATTTAAAATTACAAAATTCCGCTCAGCTTCAATGATAAAAATTAATTATCCTGAATATCATCCCAAAATTAAAAAAGAAAAAGATAAAGAATTTATTTTTGATGAAGTGCGTAAACGCTGGATAATACTTACGCCTGAAGAGTGGGTTAGGCAAAATTTTCTGCAATATCTTATCCAGGTAAAAAAATACCCGGCCCCTTTAATTGCAATAGAAAAAGAAATTAAGTTAGGTGATTTAAAAAAGCGCTTTGATATTGTAGTGTACGGCTCCAGCTCCAAACCGTGGATGATTATTGAATGTAAAGAAATGAATGTGGATTTAAGTAAACAGGTTTTAGACCAGGTATTGCGGTATAATATAACCATGCAGGTGCCGTATTTAGTTATAACCAACGGCAGCTACTGCATGGCTTTTCAATGTATAAATAATCAATTGAAAGATTTGGTTGAATTGCCTGAGAAAAACCTATAAGGTTTTTAAAACTTTATAGGTTTACAAAATCATTGCCCGAAAAAACCTGTAAGTATTATAAAAAACTTTAGGATTTAAAACCTAATTCCCAATTCCCAGTTCCTGAACTTTACCATTTTGGGCAACCCAGCTCTTTATTATTTTTTTTCTTGAAAGAATAAATAACTCCAATGCTGTGGCTAAGGTAATGATCGTTTTTATTGGGGTTTGCAGCTTTACTAAACCCATCTAAATAATCTGTAAAACTTAAGCGGTAACTGGTTTCGCCAATTAAACTAAACCTGTCGTTCAGCGAATAACGAACACCTGCACCAACGGGTATAACAGGCATCAGTCGTGGTAACCTTTTTGCATCATCAACTGCAAGACCAGCCTGCACATCAGAGCCGTCTCCAAATACAGTGGTATTTAAATTACTCCAGTCTCTTTTTATTTTTAAAAAAGAAAAGCCTGCACCGGCAAAAACATAAGGCGAAAAACGGGGCGACTTTGGTGCTAAAAAACTCCATACTGCCTGTGCATTTATTTCTGTTACGGGTGTGGTGAAATTAAAATTCCTTTGTTTTCTCCAATCGGGGTTATTATATTTTGCATCATCGCCATACAATTTTCCACGGTTAACATTTAAACGTACAGAAAACGACGGACTTAAAATTCTATATAAATGGAAAGCCAACTGCGGCTTCATTGTTTTGTACGAGCCCAGCGTCTGTGGTGTTAAATCTCCCTGGTAAACAAAAACACCGCCACTTAAACCTGCTTCGTATTTACTGAGATCAATTTGTGCATGAAGGAAATAAATATTGCCGGAAACAAATACAACTGCAAGTACTGATTTTTTTAGTGCAGACATCATTGGATTTACATTTAAAGATTAAAAAAAGGTCAATGTAAAAGTCTGTACTTCGATAGATTTGTTTTAGTGGTTGTATGCTAGTATAACAGTGTAGTTGAAAAATTAGTATTTCAATTATAAAATTACACTGTTAAACAAAAGTGAAGATGTAAATGACAAAAAAGTTATTTAAATTTCAAATTTAAACTTACGATGTCTGAGTTTAAAGCATTGGTTCTGTTATAGTGCCCATAACGCAGCTCCAGCGTACTCAAATGATTTATTCCTAAAATATTTTTTGGCGGTGCAAATCTGAAACCAGCTCCAAAAAAATAACTGGTAAATTTTGTAAGGCCAGGATCAATAATAACCATCTTTATTACAATGCCAGATATCAACACCTGCATCCGAAACTATTGCACAATTATTGTTAACATTTATCACCGAAAAATTTAAAGTAAGTGGTAAACCTGTTTGGCCGGCAGTTACATCTGCTCTTTGCAATGGATTAGTAATTTCGCCGCCAGCATAAGGG
>NZ_JANPCM010000709.1:0-7378 GCF_031430955.1 Ferruginibacter sp. | reverse complement strand
CTAAACGCAGTACCCGGCCCTGTGGCCCGTAAAAACCGGGGCAGGTAACTGTAATGCCATGATGAAAACCATCCACAAAATTTTTTAATAATGCGCCGCTTGCACTGCTGATATAAGGCTGAGCAAAATTATTATTCAATTGCGTTTGTGTTACAAAAGATTGCACCAATTGTTTTTCTTCTTCATTATTATTAAGGCGGTAAAAATTTAACAGGTTGTCAATACCAAGGCCATGAGTGCTTACCACAAAACTATCTACCGGAATATCCATTTGTAAAGAGCCTGATGTACCAATTCTTATAATATTTAATTGCGTTAAATTTTCTTTTACCGTTCTTGTTTCAAAATTAATATTTACCAATGCATCCAGTTCGTTTAAAACAATATCAATATTATCGGTACCAATGCCGGTGCTTACTACTGTTATTCTTTTTTTATTAAGAAAACCGGTATGGGTTACAAATTCCCTGTGGTTATTTTTTATTTCAACCGAATCAAAATGTTTACTTACTGCTCCTACCCTGTCAGGGTCGCCAACGGTAATAATAGTTGCAGCTATTTCTTCGGGCCGGCAATCTAAATGATAAATAGCGCCACGTTTGTTTATAATAAGTTCGGATGCAGCAATACTGTTCATACTATTTTTTTGATAATCAATTTTAGCAGTGTAATAATTTTGCCTAAAAATACCCTATTTTTGCAACACTAAAAAAGGTCGTTTGTCCGTCCCGATAAGAATAGGAAGCGGATGGCTAAAGCCCTAAAAAGCTTTTTTAGTAAATTGGTCCTTTGGCCGAGTGGCTAGGCAAAGCTCTGCAAAAGCTTCTACAGCGGTTCGAATCCGCTAGGGACCTCAAAAAATTGCCCCGATATAAGTCCGGGGCTTTTTTAATACATTTTTATGAGTTCAAAAATATTATTCTGGTTTGGTATTGCAGCCTGCATTACTTTAATAATATCCTGTTTTTTGCCCTGGGCATATTATGCCGACAGTAATATTGCCAATGAAGCAGAAAGGACTTTTACAGGTTTTTATTCTTACAAACAACAATATGGCAAACCTGGAAATTTTTTAGTTTTTTTTGCAGTAGTTATTTTGATACTTATGATTGTACCTAAAGTATGGGCTAAGAGAACCAATCTTTTTATAAGTGCATTTACACTAGCGTATGCGTTTAAGAGTTATATCCTCTATACATCCTGCTATAACGCTTATTGCCCCGAGAAAAAAGCAGGGATTTTTATTATGTTATTTTCAACAGTGGTAATGCTGGTTGCTGCTGTTTTTCCCAACATGAAGATTGAGGGCAATGCAGCTGAGAAAAATAAAATTAAAGAAACACTTTGAGTTTCTTGGGCTGACCCAGTATTTACATTATGTATTTTTAATTGAATCATACTGGATCATAGGACACATATATAGACATTAATTCTTCCTTACTTCTTTGCCCCATGCATCTTTTAAAGTAACGGTGCGGTTAAATACTAATTTTTCTTTGGTGGAATCTTTATCCAGGCAAAAATATCCTTTGCGTAAAAACTGGTAACGGCCCTGTAAAGTTGCAGCAGCCAATGAAGGTTCTATAAATGCGTTTTTAATAATTTGTAAAGAATCAGGATTGATATTTTCTTTAAAATCCCCCTCTTCAGCAGCAGGGTTTTCTGCTTTAAATAAACGATCATACAATCTTACTTCGGCATTTACTGCATGTGCAGCACTTACCCAATGTATGGTTCCTTTAACTGAAATACCACTGTTATCGCTGCCGCTTTTTGTTTCGGGCAGGTAAGTGCAATGTACGGCGGTAATATTTCCGCTCTCATCTTTTGTAAAGCTTTCGCATTGTACAATGTAAGCACTTTTTAAACGCACCATAGCACCCGGCGCTAAACGAAACCATTTTTTTGCCGCCACTTCCATAAAATCTTCCCGCTCTATCAACAGCTCTTTACTAAATGAAATCGTTCTGCTTCCCATAGTTTCATCAGGGCCATTTTCGCTAATCAATTCTTCAGTTTTACCCTCTTCATAATTAGTAATAATTAATTTTACAGGATCTAAAACCGCCATCATCCGCAAAGCAGTTTTATTTAATTCTTCCCGTAAACAAAATTCCAGTAAACTAATGTCGATTAAATTTTCTCTTTTGGCTACGCCGATTTTATCACAGAACAAACGGATGCTTTCAGGTGTGTATCCTTTTCTTCTAAAGCCGCTGAGTGTGGGCATTCTTGGGTCATCCCAGCCAGTTACATAACCTTCGTTAACCAACTCCAGTAATTTTCTTTTGCTCATTACGGTATAAGTCATGTTCAATCTTGCAAACTCGTATTGATGCGATGGAAAAATATTTAATTTTTCAATACACCAATCATATAATTCACGGTGCGGTATAAATTCTAAAGTGCAAATGCTGTGGGTAATATTTTCTATGCTGTCGCTTTGCCCATGGGCAAAATCGTACATCGGGTAAATGCACCAGGTATCGCCCGTGCGGTGGTGGTGGGCATGTTTAATGCGGTAAATTATTGGGTCCCTCATCAGCATATTTCCATGGGCCATATCAATTTTTGCCCGTAAAACTTTTTCGCCATCTTTATATTTATCCTCCTTCATTGCAGTAAATAAAGAAAGATTTTCTTCAATGGTTCGATTGCGGAAAGGGCTGTCTTTACCAGCTTCTGTTGGCGTTCCTTTTAATGCAGCAATTTCTTCTGCCGATAAATCATCAACATAAGCCAACCCTTTTTTTATTAAGTCAACAGCAAATGCGTACAGCTGATCAAAATAATCTGATGCATAAAATTCGTTGGCCCAGTTAAAGCCCAGCCATTGTATATCTTCTTTAATACTGTAAACATATTCGGTTTCTTCTGTTACAGGATTAGTATCATCAAAACGCAGGTTTGTTTTGCCACCATACTTTAATCCTAAACCAAAATTTAAGCAAATAGCTTTTGCATGGCCAATGTGCAGGTAGCCATTAGGCTCTGGCGGAAAACGGGTAAGAATGGATTGGTGTTTTCCGTTTTTAAGATCGTCTTCAATAATTTCTTCAATAAAATTTAAACTCTTTTCTTCACTCATCTTTTTTATTTGAACAGCAAATTTAAGGAAACATGATTTATAAACGTCTTTTGATAAATGGTTTGACAAAGGGTTAGCAACCTTTTGCAAATGCTTTGAACTTTCTAAATTTCAAAAATAAGTTTGCAACCCTTCAGGCTCATTTGCTTTTCATTTCCTGCAGCATTAAAATAATTTTATCTAATTTTTCTGACTCTATTTTACTTAAGTGAAGTTGCAGTGCTTCTATTTCTTTTTTTGCATCAAGATTGGTTTGATAATCTTCCTCTGCCTGTATGCGGTCCCTTCCCGCCTGCCGGTTTTGCGCCATCATAATTATTGGTGCGGCATAAGCAGCCTGCGTGGAAAAGATGAGGTTTAATAATATAAAAGGGTACACATCCCAATGGCGAACAAAACCGATCACATTTAATATCATCCATATAATTACAAAAATGCTCTGCCATATAATAAATTTCCAGGAGCCCATACCGCTTGCAACAGCGTCAGCAATTTTATCGCCAAATGTGTACGTCTCTTTGTGTTTTGTATGCCAGGTCTTTTTTGCCATTGTAATAATTTTAATCAATTTAAAATATTACTCTATAAAAAAAGCCTTTTTATTATTCAATATGAGATAATAAAAAGGCCCGGTAAAATAAATTTAAAAATTAAACCCTTCCCATTCTTTTTAAATGCATGGTATGCGAAACCAATGCATGCCTCATTCTTCTGAACTCAATATATTTTACACCATACTCCTGGCAGGTCTGTTTAATTATTTTACTTATTTCAGGGTAGTGTACATGCGAAATTTTTGGAAAAAGATGATGTTCGATCTGAAAATTTAATCCACCCACCAACCAGGAAATTAACCTGTTCTTTGTTGCAAAGTTTGCCGTTGTTTCTATTTGATGAATAGCCCATTCGTTTTCTATTTTATTAATATCTGCATCCGGTACAGGAAAAGCTGTTTCTTCTACTGTATGTGCCAGTTGAAAAACCACACTCAATATTAAACCGGCAAGCATTGCTATTATTAAAAATCCCACCATCCATTGTACAAAACCTAAAAGCATAATGGGTAATACAATCATCATAAAATAGTAACCGGCTTTGGCTGTCCAAAATGCAAAATGTTCGAACGGGCTCATTTTTTTAATAGGCACGCTGCCTACTTTCTTTTTAAAATACTTGGTATAATCTGTAGCAAAAACCCAGATGATTAAAAGTAACGTGTATAAAAACCAAACATAAATATGCTGGTAACGGTGAATTTTATATTTTTTTTGTGTGGCACACATCCTCAGCATGGGCTTAATTTCTATATCATCATCCACACCATCAATATTGGTGTAAGTGTGATGAATGATATTATGTTTATTATTCCACATAATAGCGCTTGCCCCCAATGCATTTACAGAGAACGCTGCAATTTTATTCCAGAATTTACTGTTGCTGAAACTGCCGTGGCCACCATCGTGCATTACATTAAAACCGATGGCTGCAGTTAATCCTCCCATCAAAACACATTCTAAAATGGCGATCCATGCCGGAGGTGTAAAAAAAACTACATGCACATACAGCAATACATAAGATGACCAGAAAAGTACCGCTTTAAAATATAATCCAAAATTACCTGTAGCAGGTTTTTGTGATTTTGTAAAATAGTCGTTTACTCTTCTCTTAAGTTCCTGATGAAAGGTAGAACCGGCTACGTTTAAGAATTTTGGGGTTGACATAATGATATTGTTTGTTGTATTAAGTATTATTTTTTATGAAGGCATCAAAATTATTTAAGCCAATCATTTTTTGTGTGATAAAACCTTCCGCATATTTTACACCTATCATTTTTCCAAACCACTTATGCCTGTACACTACACTGTCTAAAAAATCAGGAGTAGAAATATAAGTTTGCGGCTCTTTACTTTCGGCACTGTCCGCAGGATGCTGTGTATAAAACTGTGAACCGTATGCTTTTATTGCTTCAATTTTTTGTTCAAAAACATTTGTGATGTCAATTACAAAATCGGGTTCTAAAAATTTATCCTGAATGTAATTGAAAACATATTTTGGCCGCCATGCTTCCTGCTCCATTCCATTATCCGTTGTTTCAATCTTTTTTAGCCCCGAAAGAAATGCCGCATCTGCCACCAATTTTGCCGAACGTCCATGATCGGGGTGGCGATCGGTTGGAGCATTGCATAAAATAATTTCAGGCTGATATTTTCTCAGAGCTGTAATTACTTTGCGCTGGTGTATTTCGTCGTTGGCAAAAAAACCATCGGCCATTTTTAAATTCTCTCTTACAGTAATTCCTAAAATTTTTGAAGCGGCTGCAGCTTCCTGCGTTCTTAATGCTGCTGTTCCCCTGCTGCCTAATTCGCCTTGTGTAAGATCGATAATGCCTGCTTTTTTTCCATTCAATTGTTCAACCAGTAAAACCCCGGCACAACTTAATTCCACATCATCCGGATGAACACCAAAGGCTAATAAATCTAACTTCATTCTGTAGTCTAAAATTTCTGGATGCAAGCTACACTTTTTTTGGCAGGTTTCAAGTAGTAAACTGTTGCTGTTTGGCCAAATTGGAGTCATATTAACAGTAAAGGTGATAAAGTGAGAAATATCTTACTGATTAAGGCTACGGTTAGATGGTAAAAGTAAATTGGCTCAACAGCCAACCTTGGAGCATACCAATGTTATACGCCACTTTTATGTCAACGTTTTTTAAAATTAGAATTTGCTTGATTTATAATTATCGTGTCTCCGCTTGGTAGTAAAGGTCTTGAAGCTTTTGTCAACCAAAATGCTGTAAAAATTATATTATCGACATTTGATTTTTTAAAAAGAATTGTATCGCTTGTAAAATGAAAATTAGAGTAGGGCAGTTGTGGTAATGGAGTTCCAGGTGTCCAAGAGAATGCATAAAAATTCAGGGTTGTATAACAGAACTTAATAAACCCCGATGTATCTGGCTTGATGATTAGTAAACTATCATGTAAAATTGTATAAGTACCATTATCTATTGGCGAACGAAAATTTACAAAAGAGTAATTGCCATTATTGTCAAAAGTAGCTTTTATACTGTCACCTGAAATCGTCCAACTTGATACTGAAATTGGAAATGGGTTATTTAAAATAGATGGATAGGAATATGTTTGAGTAAATTGATTTGTAAATATCCAAGTTCCTACAATAGAATTTGGAGGTAAATTATTGTCTTTATTGCAAGAAGCAATAACAATCAAACAAGTAGCAATCAACCCTATAAATTTTGCATATTTCATAATATCTTTTTTAAAGTGGTACACAACTTGTAAATAGACGAATGTAGCCATTGTTACCGAATGCTGCTACTCAATATTGCTTAACTGCCATAACCATACATACGCCGCACTTCAATAACAATTTTTTCAATAGCCGCATCATCGCCTGCGGCATTGTAAGATTGTTTTAAATTACTGTCGAAGAAAAACGCAACCGTTTGATAGAGCCTGGCTGTTACTCCGCCTTTGTATTCTTTAATTATTTCGTAGCAATTATTACCGGTTTCCCGGTTGATGAGTTTCATTAACACTCTGCCCTGGTAAACGGATAAATTAGTAAGCGGATCGGTAAACTCTTTTTTCAACTCTTTTTCTCTTGATTTGATGTAATCTTTACGGAGTTTTTTATCAGTTACATTAGTTAATTTCAGGTTGATATCGTTTAAAACTGCCCCAGCACGTTTGGCATATGGATAAGTTACATAAACCGCATTTCTTAGCCTTGTCCATTTGGCATTGGCTTCTACTTGTTTTTTGGTAAGATATGCAGCTACGGAAACGTCCACCAATGTTTTCGCTTCCATTGTATCTCCATTGTAAACCACCATTGATACCAAAATGGTATCGTTAACACCTGTTTGTGCAACCGTAATATTATTTTTTGTTGAAATAAATAATATAAAAAGCAGTACAAAAATTTTGAATGATATGGAACTGTTGCGGATTGGCATTGGGTATAAAATTACTAAAGCATTTTTGTATTAATACGGTAAGATGCTTAAAGTAACCATAAAATTTTAAGATAAGACACGGTTTTTAACCTAAATGTTGCTTGAGACAGGGTAACTTACCAGGTCTCATGATTTTTCAGCAGTTCAGCTATCTTTTTCACTTCTTCTCCACTAACCATTACTTTTTGTAAATCTTCCTCCATTGCATCAACAACAAAATTCATTTGTGTATCAACAAAAACCCTGGCAGAAGTATGAAATTCTGTTGCACCGGTAATTTTTGCCACTTCAATTACATTGGTTGATCTTAA
>NZ_JANPCM010000708.1:0-3453 GCF_031430955.1 Ferruginibacter sp. | reverse complement strand
CAATGTAATATAATAAACAACTGGGCGCCATCACTCTTTTGTTCCAGTATTCATTGGTATAAGTTCTGCATTCTTCGGGTAATAATTTTGTCTCTATAAAATTATAATCGGCGGCTCCTATTACTACATCAGCTGGCAAGTTGATAGTTGCTGGTTGATAGTTGATAGTTGTTTGAGCAGTTACAACATTAGCTTTATTATTATCAACTTCAATATTCGTTACATCACAATCAAAACAAAATTGTACACCTAATTCTTTTGCCAAACTAAACATTGCTTCTACAATTTTATACATGCCGCCCTGCGGATACCAGGTACCCAATTTTATATCAGCATAATTCATTAAGCTGTATAAAGCCGGTGTATTTTGTGGCAAAGCACCTAAAAACAACACCGGAAACTCCATCATCTGCTGCAACTTTGGATGTTTAAAATATTTACTTACATGTTTTTTCATGTTGGTAAAAACATCTAATTTAAACACTCCTCTTATTACATCCCAATCAATAAATTCTGTAATGCTTTGGCCGGGCTTATGCACTAATTTATTTATGCCCACATTATATTTATACTCAGCTTCTGCTAAAAATTTATCTAATTGTAAAGCACTGCCGGGTTCAACTTTTTCAAATAACTTTTTTAGTTCATCGTAGTTTGCCGGTATGTCCATCACATCATCCGGCCAGTAAATGCGGTACGAGGGATCTAATCTTTCCAGTTGATAATAGTCTGCTACTTTTTTTCCAAAGCAATTAAAAAAACGTTCAAACACTTCGGGCATCCAGTACCAGCTTGGGCCCATATCAAATGTAAAACCGTCTTCTTTTAACTGCCTTGCCCTGCCACCGGCAGCATGTTGTTTTTCTAAAACGGTTACATCGTAACCTGCCTTAGCCAAAAAACATGCTGCTGATAACCCTGCAAAGCCACTGCCTATTATTACAACTTTTTTCAAGGACTAAATTTAGGGATATTGAAATTTAAAACGGTATAAAAAAGCTGTAACTGTTTAAAATCTTGTTAACTGTTCTTTTAATAATTTTCGGGCAAAATGTATCCTGCTTTTTATTGTGCCCAAGGGTTCTTTTAACAATGTTGCAATTTCATTATATTTATAGCCATCAAAGTACAACATAAAAGGGTTGCGGAATATATCGGGTAAATGGTGTACTGCCTGATGAATTTCTTTTATTTTCAAATTACTCTCTGCAGTATTTGCAATAGATAACTGGTTACTGTTTAGTAAAAATTCGTTGATGCTGTTATCAAGAATAGTATTTTGTTTTGCTTTGCGTCGGTAATCATTAATAAAAATATTACGCATTATGGTGTACAACCAGGCTTTAATATTTGTACCAACATTATATTTTTCCCTGTTGGCTAAAGCCCTGTACATGGTTTCCTGAATAAGATCTTTTGCCGTTTCGTTATCCCTTGTAAGCGTAATTGCAAATGGCTTCAGGTATTCCGCATTATTAATAATGATTTGATTGAATTCTATTGCAGACATTTTGTTTAAGTATTATTCTGTAAAGTTAAACAAGAAATGCTGATAAATGCAAATTTTTGTTTAATTTTTTAATAAAAAGATTAAACACATTATTTTACAGGACTTTATATATTCACTTTTGAGAACCCTGATACAAAATCCATTACTTCTGCGAAAGATCTTTTAAAATTTAGGGGTGCATGAATCTTTTTTTGATAAATATTTGTAAGCTGTCCTGAAATGATTACTGGTATACCACCGAATTTTTGAGTAACATTTACAATAAATTTATCGAAGTTAAAATTTTGTCCTACAGTGGTTAGATGAGAGTACAGATAGTCGGGGTTTTTTAGTTTAGCAACATATTCAACATCTTTTAATGGCACATTAGAACCAAGATAATAGGTGGTGACACCCCTGTTTTTTAATAAATAGTACATAAACAATAAACCCAGTTCGTGGTATTCTCCCTCGGGTAAAAATAGTAAAACAGATTTATTTACTTTAACTGGTGTTATAACGCTGTCTATACCCACAATTAACTTTTGGCGGATGATATTAGTCACAAAGTGTTCCTGTGCCGGATTTATATGATTAGTAAGCCATAATATTCCAATTTTTTCAAGAAAGGGAAAAATAATTTGAGTAATGGCTCTTTCTATACCCCGTGCAGCAATAAATTTATCCAAAATTATTTCCACTTTTTCAATATCTATATCCACCATACTTTGAATAAGGTCATTCACAATTCGTTCCTGCTGGGCTTCCATTTGGCTGAGGGAAAGAATTTTTTCTTTCATTTCACCCTCATTCATTTTATCTATGTGAGATATTTTGTAACCATATTTATTAAGCAGGGCTACATTAAGTATTTTCTTTAATTCATCGTTGCTGTAATAACGAATATTAGTGTCGGTACGTTCGGGTTTTATAAAGGAATAGCGCTGCTCCCAAATTCGTATGGTGTGTGCTTTAATTCCGGAAAGATTCTCAAGATCTTTAATAGTAAAAGAGTGCATGGTAATTTCATTAGTACATTGTTATTACAATAATACTATCATTTTGTTTAAAAAATAGGAGAAAAAGATTAACAGGATTAAAAATCTCTTTTAGGCAGGTCTTTAAATATTTTATTTACCAGCTGGTTTTTAGCGAAGATGATCGACCAGGCGGTAAGGAAGATGATCATAAAATCGGTATACAGGGAAGCATGCTGCTGGTACCACATTTCCAGCGCCCCTTTAAACGGGTAAATGGTAGCATACATGGCTTTTGGGTCTGCAGCATCAGAAATCATTTTTTCTTCATCCCTAAAAATTAAAGAACCGATACCTGTCATCCCGGGTTTGCAATTATAAATTTTGTCACGAATTTCCTGTGGATATAACTGAACGCTTACTTCCATCAATGGCCTTGGCCCAACAATACTCATATCTCCTTTAAACACATTAATTATTTGTGGCAGCTCATTAATTTTTGTGATACGGAGAAATTTTCCAAAACCTGTTACCCGGGGATCGTTACGTAAGGTTATTTCGCCTGTACCAATGCTAGGGCTGTTCTTTAACATTGTGGCAAACTTCCAGATATCGAACAATTTGTTTTTATACCCCACCCTTTTTTGAAAATAAAAAACTTCCTGTTCGCCTGTAAGTAATAAAATTATTATTGAGGGAATAAGGATTGGAGAAAGTAACACCAATGCAATTCTTGCAATGATAATATCTATAATGCGTTTGGCTATGCTGTACATGGAAAAATTGGGTCGTTGGTTATTCAGTAACCTGTTCGTTCAATATTTAAAAACATTCTTTTATCTTATCGCTTACTGCTTTCAGCTGTTCGTCAGTTATATAAGTAGAACAGGGAATGCTTAAGCAATGCTGGTAAACAAAATTCGACCTGTCAGTTTTATTGTAATACAAGTTGTCTTTAAACATCCTCAACTGATTCATCGGCACCCA
>NZ_JANPCM010000707.1:0-15149 GCF_031430955.1 Ferruginibacter sp. | reverse complement strand
AGGCCGTTCATAATTACTTTCGCCCTGGTACCAAAGGCAACCTTTAATAGTAAAGCCTATAACGGGATGTATCATCCCATTATATAAAGTAGCAGTGTTTTTATTATTTAATTTTTCTGTGCCCGTTGCAGATGGCACAATAATTTCAGGAAATAATTTTAACGATTCACTACTCATAAATGCCTCGGCAGGCGAGCCACCATAACTAACATTAATTAATGCAACAGGTACTTTTAATTGTTGCTGTAATAATTTGCCGAAATAATAAGCCGTTGCAGAAAAGTTGCTGATATTTTCAGGAGTAGCATTTTTCCATGCAGCATTTTTACTGGTATCTTTTGCAAATCTTTCCACAGCACGGGGTACCGTATAAATTCTTATTTGATCATTGGCGGAATTAAAAACTGCATCGTTACTGCCCATGATGGGCTGATCTCTAAAACCTTTCATTGGCATTTCCATATTGCTTTGTCCGCTGCACAACCACACTTCTCCAATTAAAATATTTTTTATCATCACAGGGTCACCATCCGAAATAGAAATACTGTAAGGTCCGCCTGCAACCGGTGTAGCAATCTTCATCATCCATTTTCCATTGCCATCCGCAATGGCAGAGTAACTTTTTTTATTCCAGGATGTAATTATTTTAACAGCTGCATTTTGTTTTGCCCAACCCCAAACAGAGGCGTTAGTTTGTTGTTGCAATACCATGCCATCACTAAAAAATGAAGGCAGTTGTACTTTAGCCGAAAGAAAAAATGGGATAGCTATTATTGCAATAATACTTGCAGCGATGATTTTTTTAAATGCAATCATTGTGAGTGGTTTGCTGTGAGGAACGAATATAAAGGAAAAGTTTTCTATTAGCATCTGGTACTGTTATTTTTCCTGCGCTATTGGTTTACTTTTTTGTAAGGAATATTTGTATCAATACCAGTATTTTGATTATTCTTTTCTTCTTTTTCTTGATAAAAAGAAGCAAAAATCAAGGGCTGCAGAAAAAAAAGCTAAAAATTCATCGTCAAGGGTAAAATGAAATAAGTCACAACGGGAGAATGATACCGAACTATGAGCGACTTACAAGCTAAGAATATAACCGGGCATCGGTAACATCTATTTCATTTATACTCCTTGCCACTAAATTTTCTTAACGCAATTTTTTCCGAGGCCCATACTTCAAAAAACAGTACTGAGTAGTTGGGCTTTACTTCTTTTCTTACGCAATAAAATTTCTTTAAGTACAGTTAGCAGTTTGAAGCTAAGAGTAGAATTACAAATGCTGAAGCCACAGTAGTACAAAGGTTGAACATAGCTGCTTCCCGGGATTGGGCTGTATTCAATCCCGGGGCTCTTTTTTTGTTCTTTTTTGGAGAAGCAAAAAAGAAAACATTACTCAGAGAGTAACAATAAATAAATGATGACCTACAATAAAATTCGTAATTTTCAACTTCAAATTGCAGGGCTATTGTATGAAGGAAATTAAGGATAACAAAGAAGGATCGCATAAAAATATTTGGTACGGTTTGGGCCGCCAGCGAATCGAAATCCCCAAAACTATTTTAAAATCACGGGTGCAAAATAATTTACTGTTAAAGCATTTGCATATTTGTTCAATTGGTTTTTATCCCAAAGCAAAAGATCATTATACTGCGAGAAAAAAAGGCTTGCCCGAAAATTTTATTTTTTATTGTGTGGATGGACACGGCTGGTACGAAATTGAAGGGCAGCGGTACGAAGTGGGACCCAACGAATTTTTTATACTCCCTCAAAATAAAGAGCATGCTTATGGTGCAGATGCCGATCATCCGTGGAGCATTTACTGGATACATTTTGGTGGCGAGGGGTTACCGGCATTTAATAAAACTATGGCGGTACAAAAACATTTTAAACCTTTCTTAATAAAAAATAATGCACAAACTATTGCCATATTCACAAAAATTTATAAAGCATTACAGTTAGGGTACAGTATTGATAATTTATTATTTGCCAATATGTGCCTCACCCATTTTCTTACTTTATTTATTTACAATACCCGGCATTACGAATCAATTGAAAATGATACACCCGATTGTGTGGATAGTGCCATCCTGTATATGCAGGAGCACATCGACGAAAATATTTCATTAAATGAGCTGAGTAAACATTACAATTATTCTGTTTCCCGTTTTTCTAATTTATTTAAACATAAAACGGGCTATGCCCCAATTGATTATTTTTTGCAAATGAAAATGCAAAAAGCCTGTCAGCAATTAGATTTTACAACTCATGCCATTAAAGCCATTGCTTTTGATATGGGCTTTGATGATCCGTATTATTTTTCAAAAAGATTTAAAACAATTATTGGTGTATCTCCCAAAAAATACCGGGCATTAAAAAAGAGCGAATAATTTTTTTGCTTATCACAAAATAAATAATGAAGTATAAAAATATTTTTTACATTTTACTTTTTGTAAGTGTTGCAGTAAATACAAAAGCACAAAACAGCAAGTATAATATTGTCTGGAATTCGCAAAGCAAAAATGCTTCGGAGTCTATGCCCTGCGGTGGCGGCGATATTGGTATGAACTTGTGGGTTGAAAATGGTGAGCTGCTGATTTATGTTGCCAAAAGCGGCAGCTTTAATGAAGACAATGCGTTGATGAAAGCTGGAAGAATAAGAGTAAAATTATTCCCCAATCCTTTTGATGGAAAAGTTTTTAAACAGGAATTGCATTTGCAACAAGGCTATGTAACAGTTGAAGGAGAAAGTAATGGCGTAAAAGCAACAGTAAAAATATGGGCCGATGTTTTTAATTCGGTTGCACATATTGATATAAAATCAAATAAAAAAATAAATACTGAAGCCGCTTACGAAAGCTGGCGCCACCACGATAGAATAATAAAAGCAAGAGAAAATTTTGCCAACTCCTATAAATGGGCTGCACCCAAAAATAATGTGTACAAAAAAGATAGTATTGATTTTAACAGCAATGAAGTTTTATTCTATCACTACAACACTGCACAAACTATTTTTGATGTTACTGTTGCACAACAGGCAATGGAATCGGTGAAAGATCAATTGTATAATCCACTTAGCAAACTGGCATTTGGAGGTTCTTTCAGCGGAAAAAATTTTATACCTGCAGGCATTTACGAAGGTGAATATGTAAACACCAATTATAAAGGTTGGAAATTAAAAAGTACTGCGGCATCAAAAAATCATTCACTGAATTTATTTTTACATACGGCACAAGTTGAAAATATTGACACCTGGAAAAAATCTTTAGATTCTGTCAAGAAAAAATCCTCTAATAGTGCTATAGCATTTTATAATACACAGCTTTGGTGGAAAAGTTTTTGGAACAGAAGTTTTATCCAAACAGATAATGCACATATAAATTCGAAAACATGGGAAGTGGGAAGGAATTTTCAATTGTTCCGTTACATGCTGGCCATAAATGCACATAGTGGATGGCCTACAAAATTTAACGGCGGCTTGCTTACTGTTGATCCGGTTTTTACCGATACATCTAATAAACTAACACCCGATTACCGCAATTGGGGCGGCGGTTTGCATACCGCACAAAATCAAAGGCTGGTTTATTTCCCCATGATAAAAAATGGGGATTGGGATTTGTTACAAACTCAATTAAATTTTTATTTAAGAATACTAAAAAATGCAGAACTGAGGAGTAAAGTGTACTGGAACCATGGCGGAGCATGCTTTACAGAGCAAATGGAGAATTTTGGTTTCCCCAATTTTGCAGAGTATGGACAAAAGCGACCTTCCGGTTTTGATAAAGGAGTAGAGTACAATGCATGGCTGGAGTATGAATGGGATACGGTGTTGGAATTTTGTTTGATGATGCTGCAGGAAAATGAATACACTGGAAAAGATATCAGTGATAAAATTCCTTTTATAGAAAGTTGTTTGCAATTTTTTGATGAGCATTATCAGTATGCAGCAAAGCAGCGTGGCATTAAACCTTTGGATGAAAAGGGAAAATTAATTTTATATCCGGGAAGTGGAGCAGAAACATTTAAGATGGCGTATAATTCTACCAGTACCATTACGGCTTTGAAGACTATTGCTGAACGTACTATTACTTTTATGACGGGTAAAATAATAGGTCATAATATCGATACATCCATATACAGAAGAGTTAAATATCTTGTAGAATTTTATTCCAGAATTCCGGATATTAATTATTCCAATTTTAATGGTCATATTACAATTGCTCCTGCAAAAACTTGGGAACGCATTAATAATGTAGAGTCGCCGCAATTATACCCTGTATTTCCATGGGGCATTTATGGCGTGGGCAAACCCGGTTTAGATACTGCTATCAATACATTTTTGTATGATACCAATGTGGTTAAATTTAAAAGTCATATTGGTTGGAAACAGGATAATATTTTTGCTGCAAGACTGGGATTAACTGACGAAGCATGGAAATTAACCAGTTTAAAACTCCAAAATTCTGATAGAAGATTTCCGGCATTTTGGGGCCCGGGTTTTGATTGGGTTCCCGATCATAACTGGGGCGGCAGCGGCATGATTGGCCTGCAGGAAATGTTATTACAAACTGATGGGAATAAAATAATTTTATTTCCTGCATGGCCAAAAAATATTGATGTGCATTTTAAATTGCATGCACCTTACAATACAACAGTAGAAGCTGAAATAATAAATGGAAATTTGGTAACACTGAAAGTAATACCGGCAGAAAGAATGAAAGATATAAATGTATTGCTGAAATAAATTATGCGGTCATTAGATGTGAGGCTTTGCAGTAATTAAAACTTGGGGCAACGTACAGCATCAGAACTGGTGCTGTACCTTTCTAAATGTTTTTGATAGGTTAATGCTAATTCAAATCCGCCACGGCCATTGCTTGCAGTTTTTAACTGCGATAAATTGGCATCGTAACTAACGGATACGGAGAATGGCTTAAATTCTAATTTAACCACAGGTATTATTGCATCTTTCCAGCGTAAAAAAGCGCCGCCATGTAAAATGTATTTCGGGTCTTCAATATCATCTAATCTCCAGGAGTATAAAGCTCCGGCCATTGTTTCTGTAAAAGTGCCCTGCTTGGAATAATCGCCTAATAAAGTAAAGAAGGAGTATTCGTTAATATTCATCCTTACACCTAAAGAACCTACCCATTTGGGAATCATTTCGTAATTAGGGCTTCCATAAAAAGATACTTTGGTAGCTTTGTTAAAATGATGATAGGCAGCTCCAATGTAAATATTGTTATCAGGATTTTCTCCCACCTGTGAATTAAAACTCATACCAACGCTGCCATCTAAATAAGAATAAGAATTTCTTGGAAAAGTTTCGCCACTTGCCAAACCCGGATTAAAACCAGTACCATCATATTGGCTGTTGGTAGTTATCTTACTTCTGTCAATACTGCGTTGCACCCAGCCACCCATAAATCCTAAAGACAGGTACATATTTTTTTCTCCACTTAACGATTTATGGTAATTTACAGCAGGCAAAATATGGGTTGATTGCAAAGCAACTGTTCCGGCTTTATCGTATAAAATCTGGCCGCCAATGGTTAAAAAATCATCTCCTTTGCCTACAGGCTTTTTATATTCTCCATTTACCGAACCTGTTTGATATGGCACCGTAACACTGTTCCATTGATTGCGGTAAACCGTTTGTATCCTTACGTCGCCATCAAAAATACCAGCCAGCGCAGGATTTCTAAGTAAGGGGGTTTCAAAAAATTGCGAAAAATGAATGTCTTGTGTATAGGCGTGGCTGCCAATGACAATCAATATAAAAAAAATCAATAAAGGTTTTAGTAAACCTTTTTTCATGGTACAGTTTTTTGTTGTTAGTGCCAATTTGTAATATTTCAAACGTACAATTTGCATTATTATTATTGAATCAATGTAATATTTCCTTTGTAAGAAAGTATTTGGCTGTTCTCACACACTATTTCTATAACGTAAGTATAAACATCGGAATTTAGTGTTTTACCATTGTACTTACCATTCCATCCGGCAAACTGATCGTTGGGGAAAAGATTTACCTTTTGAAAAACCATTTCTCCCCAGCGGTTAAATATCCGCATGCTTTGTATAGCAAACAAGCCCGTACCTCTCGGAAAAAACCAATCATTCACCCCATCATTATTTGGCGAAAAAGTATTAGGGATAAAAACATTTTTATCATTACAAATTACAACAATAGTTATATTGTCGGTATTTATACAACCATTAGCATCGGTTACTTTAATGGTGTAAGTAGTAGTGTTTTTTGGAGTGGTTACCGTGTTGTAACAATTAGTACAGGATAATCCTGTGGCCGGCGACCATAAATAATCAATTACCGGCGAACCTGTTGGATTTATTGCAATCGAAGAACCTGCTCCAATAATTTTGGCAGGGCCTGCTTCAATTAATGGCAATGGATAAACTACTACAGTTTGATCAACAGTATCGGCACAGCCAGTACTGTTAGTTACAATTAACCGCAATGGATAATTACCGGCAGTATCGTAACGTACAGGTAAAGGATTTTGAGATATAGAAGTTTTGCCGTTTCCAAAATTCCAAAACCATATTATTTTTGAAGTATCAGGTTGAAGTATTATTCCTTTGAAAGTAAGTTTTTGCTGCATACAAATGGGCATATTGCCACTGATGTCAATTACAGGTGAGGCCACTACTTTAATATAATTAGTTTTAATTGCAGTATCGGAACAGCCATTGGCAGTTGTTACAATTAAACGAACAGTATAAAAACCCGGTGCTGTATAATTATGCGATGGGTTTTGTAATGTGGATGTACCGCCATCGCCAAAGGTCCATCGATAGCCATTTATAACGCCGTTGCTTATACTGGAATCAGTAAAGTTAATAATGCCTCCATCACAAAGCAGCGAATCATCGGCAGCAAAATTCACATCACTTTTTGTTACATAAATAGTATCGGCTCCGGTAACAGGTATCTGGCAACCGGTTTGATCTTCTAAAATTAATTTGGGTAAAAACTGGCCGGGTAATAAATAAGTATAAATAAGATTAGAATCTGTTGTGGCTAAAGTATTACCGTCACTAAAATCCCATAAATAAGTAACTGGGCCTGGTGTGGAAGCATGAAAACTAACCGGTAACGGGGAGCAGCCAGCCAGTGGGGAATAGGTTAATGTTGCGGTAGAAGGGTATAAAATAATTGTTTTGTTAACTGTATCAACGCAGCCACCGGGGCCAGTTACTGCTAATCTTGCAATGTAAGTTCCCGGGGTTGAGTAATAGTGCGTTGGTTCTGCTAAAGCAGATGTGGTACCATCTCCAAAAATCCATTTTGCACTGCTAGAGTACAAAGAAGTGTTGGTAAAAATTACTTCAAAAGGAGAACATGAACTAATTGAATCATTTACTGTGAATGCTGCCCTTACCGTATGTACTTTTACATAATTTATTTTGGTAGCAGTATCAGTACAACCATTAACATCTGTTGCAATTAATCGTACAGTGTAGTCGCCATCTGCCGCATATAATTTTACTGGATTAATAACTGTTGATGTCGTGGCATCTCCAAAATTCCAGTTGTAGGTAAGTCCAACACCTGTTGAACTATTGACAAATGTTACGTTTTTACCCACACAGGTTAAAGAATCCGGAGTAGAAAAAATTGCTTTTGGTTTTGTTACAAACACCTGTGTATTGGTAAGCAAAGTATTACTGCAGCCATAGCTATCTGTTACGGTTAACCGTGCATTAAAATAACCCGTTGTATCATAAATATGAGTAAAAGGCGGACTGCTGTAAGTTTGAGAAAAACCATCACCAAAATCCCAGGCCCATATTGTAACGGGATGGGTACCATCTGTAACAGTAAGATCAGTAAAGTTTACATTTAATGGTTTACATCCTGCCAATGGTGTAAAAGAAAAATTTGATGCAGGTCCCCATACCCTGATGATATTGGGTTTTGTAATTGTTGAAATGCAACCCCTTGTATCAGTAATGGTTAAAGAGACTGTATATAATCCCGGTGCAGCATAAGTATGATTAGCAGACACTCCTGCAAAACCAGAAAACCCATCTCCAAAATCCCAAAAATAACTTGCAATATTGGCAGTGTTTATGCCCAATGTTTGAAACACAGCAACCTGGCTGGTACAAATGGTATCATCCCCCACAGAAAAATTTGCCACTTCGTTAAACAAAGCAATACTGGTAGTTCTGGTATTACTGCAGCCACCATTGGTTACCGTTAGCGATACATTATACGTGCCAAATGTTGCGTAAGAGTGCACGGGGTTTTGTAAATTTGATGTAAACCCATCACCAAAATTCCAGGCCCAGGTTTGTGGTAATACAGATTGATCTGTAAAGGCTACCTGCAATTTATTATTGCAATTGAATGTACTTGTAAATCTTGCCACTGGTGGTAATGCAGTGATGTACCTAACTTTAGTTAAAGTATCGGCACAACCGTTATTCCATGCAATTAAACGGATAGAAAATACACCGGTATCTGTATAAATATATGAGGGGTTTTGATTGGCAGATGTTCCAATGCCATCACCAAAATCCCAGCTCCATCTATCCGATGGTGATGTTAAATCTGTAAACTGAACTGGCTGCCCAACACATTGTGCTAATGGAGAAGCACTGAAATTGGCCAAAGATTTATTGCCTGCTCTTACTGCATTTACAAAAATTGAAGAATCTGTACAGCCATCATTGGTTGTGATGAATAATTTTACGGTATAGTTACCCTGCAATACATAAGTGTGTGATGGGTTTGCAAGTGTTGATGTTCCTCCATCACCAAAATCCCACAAGTAGGTAGCAATACCATCAGTAGTGGTAACATTTGGAGTTGGGTTGATGGTAAAAGGTACGCAACCTTCTAATGGTAATCCGTTAATTGCAACAACTGGTGCCTGTACTCTTACAAATTGATTTTTAATAACACTGTCGCTGCAGCCATTTGCGCCGGTAGCAATAAGTGTTACAGTATAATTGCCAAGTGCAGTATAAGTATGAGATGGGTTTTGTAATGTTGAGGTTCCTCCATCCCCAAAATTCCAGCTCCATCCCGTTGCGCCGGTTGAGAGATCGGAAAAATTAACTGTGAATGGAACTTTACAATCAGTAACATCTGCTGCATTAAAATCGGGAGCAGGTAAACCTAAAACTGTAATTTGTTTGGTAATAGAATCTCCACAACTTCCATAATTGTTTACTAACTTAATAGAATATATTCCCGGTGCAGTATAAATTTTTGTTGGGTTGGTTGCATTGGAGAAAGTAGCATCTCCAAAATCCCATGACGAGCCAGCAGAAACAGGGGCTGAAGTATTGGTAAAAGTTGCTGTAACTCCCTGGCAAATTTGCGAAGGGCCTGTAAAATCAGAAACTACATCTCTTATAACTATTGCGGCTGGTTTTATTAAAGTATCAACACAGCCCGAACTGCTTTGAGTAATTAATGTAATATTAAAACTGCCCCCGGTTAAATAGGTATAACTGGGGTTTGCTGCTGTTGAAGTTCCACCATCGCCAAACTGCCATTCGTATGATAATAGTCCCGGACCGGTGGACAGGTTAGTAAAATTAATTGTTTCAGGAGGTTTGCAAAGTTGTGGCGCCGTATTACTAAAATCAACAATAACCCCCGGAGATACCTGTATAAAATTTGGTCTGCTTACCACTTTTGAGCATCCGCCGGCATTGGTAACTTTTAAAGTAACTGTATAATTACCAGCGGTTGTGTAAATATGAAAGGGGTTTTGTGCTGTTGATAAACCTCCGTCTCCAAAATCCCACTCATAGCCGGTTATGGCCGCCGAACCCCCAACAGATAAATCTGTAAAACTTACCCTTAAAGGAAAACAGCCTGATGAGTTAGAAGCACTAAAATCAACAGTAGGTTTATCATCTACCTTAATATATTGAGTACGGATAAAAGTATTACTTCCAGATGCATTAGTGGCTGTAAGCGAAACAGTATAAAATCCGGAGTTAAAATAAGTGGTGGTGGGATTTTGTTGGGTAGATAAAGTCCCGTTTCCTAAATCCCATTCCCACGAGGTGGGGTTGCCGGTAGATTGATCTGTAAAGGTTACAACCAAAGGTACACAACCACTAACGGGGTTTGCGGAGAAACCTGCAGTAGGTTGCGCTGTTGTAAATAAACCGGTTAAAATAAATATGGCAAGTATAAATAATTTCAAATGGTTGCAGGTATTGAATAATAGTAGTTTCATTAAGTATTAATAAGGCAGCGCAAATCAAATACCAAAAATTGTTCCGTTTTTAACCGGCTCCTCAAAATAAAGACCCTTCAGAGTATGAAAACGTTTGTTTTGGTGAAAATATTCTTTTTAGATTCTCTAAAAATAAAAAAACCTTCTAAAAAGAAGGGTTTCTTAATTTTAATGTGGAAAGAAATTTATTTACCCTCCCGACTTTATCAATAGGACAACCAAAATCATTCAAACAGCTTTAGAATCGTTTTTTGCTCATCAGTTTTATCCAAAAGCATCAATTTTGTCTCTTTAGACTGAGCTAAGGTTACAAAACCCTTACTGCAACTACACTGATATTTTTCAAAAGAAAAAGTGAGGAAAATAAAAGAGGCTGAAATTATTTTCAGCCTCTTTTATTTTTTGTGGTTTCTTAATTATTTTTATTTACTTCTACTTTACTTTTAGGCAGTTGTTGTTTTTCCTGGATAGCTTTTACTTTATCAGAAAATGTTTTGGTTAAGGTTACATTTTTTTCTTCTGCCTTTTTTATATCTGCCTGTAAACCCAATACTCTTTGTTCCTGCAGATTAGATGGTTTTACTTCCTGGTAACAAACAGAAGTGTATAAGTTAGTAATGTTTTCCCTTATTCTTTCTTCATCTGCAAATATAGATGCCTGTTTAGTGCCCATTAATGTACCCCGTAAAGTTTCTAACGAATCGTAATACTGCTGTACTACTTTTTTCTCTTTGGGGTTTTGCATTTTTTCCATCACCAGTTTAAGGTTTTTTTGTTTGCCACTTACATCTGCGGCTAATGCTGCCAGTTGCTCATGCATGTTGTATAACTTCATGGCTGTAGCATATTGCACTTCACGGTCAGCCAAAGTATAATCAGGTTTTTCTTCTGCCTTTAATTCTAATTTACTGTCGTACACTTTATCTGCCACTTTTACTTTTACTGTATATTCTCCCGGTAAAACCATTGGCGCAGTAAAGCCGCTAAAATCGGCCTTGGCTCCGCCGCTTGCAACTTTTGGCGGGGTGGTACGCATGTTCCAGTACACCACATTTATACCTTTACGTTTTGTGCCCGGCATTGTTTGTAATAATTTTCCCTGCTTATCATACACTTCAATTTTTACATCACCGGTATTTAAACGATCCCTGAAATAATATTTTATCGGTGCCTGCTGTGGAGTATTATTTGCACTCCATCCTTCGCTTTGTGTACCCACGGTTTGATATTTGCCCATGGTTAAATTGATGGGCTTGCTTTCAAAAATATAAGCTTCTTTGCCGGCCATATCATTCGTCATGTTTCTCATGGCAGTAATATTGTCAACAATTAAAATTCCCCTGCCATGTGTGGCAATAATTAAATCGTTGGTAGTGGGGTGAATTTGAATATCTCTTACCATTGCTTTCCAGGGAATATTATTTTTCATACGGAACCATTTTTTACCACCATCCAATGTAGCATACAAACCCATTTCAGTTGCAAGAAATAATAAATCCTTATTTACATTATCTTCTTTTATTTTATGGGCAAAGGCATTGAATTCTTCGCTAACAAATTTTGTAAAAGTCTTTCCCATATCAGTTGATTTGCCGGCATAGGTTTTATGATCGCCATACATGTGATTTTCCCAGGTGACATACACTGTATTCTTATCAAACTTACCGGGTTCAATACTTGTAACCCAACTTTGCGGTGCAATACCTGCAGCGGCATAATTTTTTGCAACGTTTGTCCAGTTTTTTCCACCATCGGTGGTGTATTGCAAATTACCATCATCGGTACCTGCCCAAATAATATTTTCATCTAAAGGCGATTCTGCAATGGTAAAAATAGTACAGTGATTTTCTGCAGAAGTATTATCTGCACTCATGCCACCCGATTTTTCCTGCTCCTGTTTCTTTTTATCATTGGTAGTTAGATCAGGCGAAATTTTTTGCCAGCTTCTGCCTTGTGTTGTTGATTTATATAAATATTGAGAGGCCACGTAAAGATTGTTTTTATTTTTACTTCCAATCACAACCGGCGTGTTCCAGTTAAAGCGTAATTTTTCTTCGCCAATTGCCTGTTGCGGTTGTACGCTGTACGATGTTCCGTCTTTTGTATTAACCCTGTTTACATGGCCACCCTGGTATTCTGCATATACAATTGATTCATCAATACCATCTGGTTGTACCCAAAAACCATCACCACCAAATAAAAATTTCCAATCCGAATTTTTTATCCCGAATGCTGCCTGGCTGGGCGCTACCCAACTGCCATTATCCTGCAAACCCCCATACACATTGTAAGGTTCTTTATTATCAAAAGCAACATGATAAAATTGTGGCACCGGCAATGAGGCTAATAAAAGCCACGAAGCGCCCCTGTCGGTACTCATATACACACCACCGTCGGTGCCCAGATACATCTGATTAGTGTATTGCGGATTTATCCAAAGTGCATGCATATCGCTATGCACACTAAAGCCGCCATCAGCAAACGAATTTCCTCCATCATCGCTATAGCTAAAACCAAAACCGGGCCGGTACACTCTTTTAGCATCTTTAGGATCTATAACTAAACAGGAAAAATAAAATGGACGTGATACTACATTAACTATTGCACTTTGATTTTTCCAGGTAGCGCCTGCATCATTACTGATGTACAATCCGGTTTTTTCTGCCTCTACAATAGCTAATAATTTATTGGGTTCAGATGGGGCTAATGCTAATGCTGCTCTTCCAAAAGGTTTTGCCGGAAGACCGCTGCTTAATACATTCCATGTTTTTCCGCCATCGGTACTTTTATACATGCCACTGCCGTTACCACCAGAGTTAAAGGAGTAGGGCGTACGCCTGAACTCCCAGGTACTGGCATAAATTATTTCAGGATTTACAGGATCAATAACAGCATCGGCGCAACCGGTTTTTTCATTGATGTATAAAATTTTATCAAAAGTTTTTCCGCCATCAGCAGATTTGTATAAACCACGGTGTTTACTGTCGCTCCATAACGGTCCCGGGCAGGCTACATAAATAATATTTGAATTTTTTGGGTTGATGATTACTTTACTGATGTGTTCAGTACTGTCAAATCCAGGAATCCTGCTCCAGTTATCGCCACCATCAGTTGTTTTAAATAACCCATCACCAATGGAAACGGTATTTCTCATATTGCTTTCGCCGGTACCCACATAAATTGTTTTAGGATTTTGCTGATCAATGGCCAATGCGCCAATTGACTGGCAATATTTATCAAAAACGGAAGTAAAAGAAACGCCTGCATTGGTTGTTTTCCAAACACCACCACCTGCAGTACCAATGTATAAAGTACGGGGCTCGTTATTTACACCTTCAATTGCAGATATGCGGCCCCCCGTAACTGCCGGGCCTAATTGCCGGGCCTGCATCATACCAAATGTAGCAGAACTTATTTGTGCATTTATGGTAATACAGTTTATTAAAAATAACACTGCAAAAATTATTTTCTTCATAAAATTTATTTATAGTTTTGGAACTTTATTTTTTTGTAGAGAACAGTTTATCATCTAAAGGAATATTTATTTCAATAGTATCAAAAGTTAAATTGTCTATCGTATAAGGGAATAGAATTCCTTCTTTAGTCTTTTTAAAATTGTAATAGTTAGATGTATTGGTAAACTCCTGTCCATTGCTTACCCCTTTGGCAGTGGTGCGGATGATATAATATGTATCCGGATCGATAAAATAAAAAATCGTTTTACCATTTTTTAAATTTACACGAAGCTGTATGGCATCTACACCATCAATATCTTCATTCTCCATTAAATCAATTGTATGTCCCTTGGCTATATAATTAACCAGCGAACCTTCTAAATCTAATTCATCGCTGGAAAGTTTTATATCTTCTGCGGTCATCCGTTCCGGTGTGGCCATGCCCCCAAACGGGCTAAAATTAAAACCGGAATCTTTAGTGATGATCTGATAACCTGTTAACCCATTAAAAGAAAAATCTGTTCGCTCTGATAAGTTGTGAACGGCATAATAATTTACCGGGTATTTAACTCCCTGCTGTTCACCATTGCCCATTTTTTTTATGGTTTTTACACTCATCAACTTTTCTTTACCCCCCATAGTTTCAATAATCTTCTCTAAAATTTTATCTAATTTATTTTGCGTAAAAGCTGTTGTACTTAAAACAGCCAGCAGTAATAAAAAAACTGTTTTCTTCATGATGTTAAGTTTATTTATTGATAAGGGTTTAAATGTAAAGAAAGATAATCAATATACATAGCACCATTATAAAATAGTGGAGGAGCGGTTAATTTATATTTTAAAAGCAAGACTAATCGTTATAAACCAACAGCAATTATGTTTTCTTTGTTTAAAAAAACAGACCTTTGCATCAAAATAAATATAGTGAGACCTTTTAAACATCAGCAGCAGCGCCCTAAAAAAAGCAGTTTAGTAGTAGGAAGAAAAGCCATTATTGAAGCCCTGCAAACCGGTAAACAATTAGAGCGTATTTATATGCAAACCACAGTGCATGGCGAAGTAATTGACGAAATTAAAATTTTAGCAGAAAAAAATTTAGTACCCATAAATAAAGTGCCTGTTGAAAAACTCAACAACTTTAATGTAAGCAACCACGAAGGCTGTGTAGCCTTAATTTCTAAAATTCAATACCAGGACCTTCAGGATGTAATTTCTTTTATTGTTGATAAAGGGGAGATGCCGTTATTTTTAATTTTAGATGGCATTACCGACATCAGAAATATTGGCGGCATTGCCCGTAGCGCTTTTTGCTTTGGTGTAAATGCCATAATTATTCCTGATAAAGGAGTAGGGGCTTTAAATGAAGATGCCATTACTACATCTGCCGGTGCATTGGAGCAAATGGCAGTATGCCGTGTCAGCAGTTTAATGAAAACAGTAGATGACCTGCACATGAATGGTATTAAAGTTT
>NZ_JANPCM010000706.1:0-2880 GCF_031430955.1 Ferruginibacter sp. | reverse complement strand
ATTAATAACTACCCCTATAACATCTTCTTTCTTTATAAAACCAATATAACGGGAGTCTTGAGCAAAATGCCGGTTATCACCTAAAACAAAATAGCAATTTTCAGGAATTTGTAAGGGGCCAAAATTATCCGGTGTCCAGTTGGTTTTTTTATCCATCCACTGAAACACATTTAGGGTATCGCTGGATAATACGGGTGTAAATTTTACGTGCGACTGATATTTTTTAAGCTGCGTTTTATCTAATGTAATCAGGGCAGAGTCGCCCATTTGAACAAATTGTCCGTAGGGGTCATCAAATGCAATATCAGCTTCATCAATATTAACAAGATAATTAGTGCTTATTTTAAACTGATTTTTTATATTTAATTGATCGTCAAAATTCTTTTTGTTTAGATAAAGCACACTATTGGTCATTTGAATAACGTCGCCAGCAACAGCGCAAAGCCGGTATACAAATTTTGAACCAGGCTCATCATTAGACTGGTATATTGCAATTAGCGAATCGTGGTAAGCACTGGTAAAAACAATAAAATGCAAAGGCTTAGGTTCTATTAAGTTACTGACGAAAATTTTATCGCCAATCTTCATTGCAGGCTCGTTTGTTTGTACAGGGATATTGAAAAAAAGTAGCATTCCTGTAATACGTGCAATAATAAGCAGCACAAAAAATACTCCGCAAAGTATTCCAAAGCCAATTATAATTTTTCTTACCATAAGTATAAATAAAAAAACCGGCACAATTGTACCGGTTCACAAGATATCATTTCAATTTATTATTGTATCAATAATTTAAAGAGGTTGGCGCTCCTTCTTCCTCCGAAGTATTAATGTCTGCATTATCTGCCTTAGCTTTAATGGGCTTAAAGTTCAGCGTATTGTTAGTAAACTTTTCGTAATTATTAAAGATAACATTCAGCGCAATAAAATTCATTACATAACTCCTGGTTTCGGAAGGTAAATATTTTTTTACATCCCAAAAATCAGGATTGGCTTTGCCTGTTTTTCTCATGGCCTGCCACACATTGCCCACACCACAATTGTAACTGGCTACCACTAATAAATAATCATTATCCAAATTGCGGCAGCGGTCTTTTAAATAACGGGCTGCGGTGTAAGTAGATTTATTAAAATTTTTCCTGTCGTCTCTTAAAATAATTTTTCTTGCTTTTTTATTTCCTTTTTTTGCAAGCGATTTTGCTAATTTTAATTCTCTCTTTTTTTCGGCAGCACTTAAGTGAGGTGCATATTTTAAACCATATTCCCTTGCTACTTCATCCATAATTTGCCAGTAACCAACCGCACCTGCTTTAGATACTGCATTGCCGTTAAAAGCACTTTCCAGTGCCAGTAAAATTTTAAACTCATGCGGCAAACTGTGCTTGGTTAAAATGGCGGTAACTTTTGGAAAAAACTTTTTGCCTTTGTTGTAAGTGCGAATTAAATAAGCCCTTCTGCTGGCAGAAAATTTTTCAATATAACCTAAAGATTGTTCTTCGTTGCCGCAAAGCAAATCGGGGTAAACAACATTTGCAGCTTTTGCAACAGTATTGCTGCCTTCTTTTTTATCAATCCTTGACAGCAGTATTTTTTTTGTACTGTCTTTATTTACCTGTGCCATTAATGGTACACTGGCAAAACAAATACAACTTAAAACTGCTGCAAAAATGCCTGGTACGGAACGATTTCTTTTTATCATATGTGAAATAATTACGGTTGGGTTACGTTAATAAAAACGGGAATACTTAAAACGGATGGACAAAACCTTTATTGCCCATTCACAAAACTTTAAGAAACTTTGTAAAACTTTTACTTATAGCTGTTTAACTACATTTTTATGCGTTTAATTTCAATATTTTTTTGTTGTATAATTTTTAAGGCAACAGCACAGCCACCTGCCAATTATTACAAACAGATAAATGAAATTGCTGCCGCAGAACAATTGCGCCATGCAAGATTATCTCCCAACGTAACAACAACTACTACTGATCTTTTAACCGCCGCATCTAACTTTGATGCTAAATATTACCGTTGCGAATGGGAGGTTGATCCTGCAATAAGATATATCAAAGGAAAAGTTACCGTGTATTATACCATCAGTGCAACAGGCAATTCTATAAGTTTAGATTTGATGAGCCCGCTGGCTGTTGACAGTGTTACACAACGCAATATTTTGCTTTCAAAAAATCATGCTAATAATATTTTACAAATAGATTTTCCTGCAACTGTAAACGCTGGCACTTTCGATTCGGTAAGTATTTATTACCAGGGTGTGCCACCCACCACCGGCTTTGGTTCGTTTATACAAAGTACACATACAGGCACACCGGTAATGTGGAGCCTTAGCGAACCTTATGGCAGCAGGGATTGGTGGCCATGCAAAAATGGTTTGGATGATAAAGCAGATTCTGTTGATATTATTGTTACCACACCATCGCAATACAAAGCAGCAAGTAATGGTTTATTGCAAAGCGAGACTTTAATTGCAGGGGGCACAAAAAAAACAGCGCACTGGAAACACCGTTATCCCATTGCATCTTACTTAATGTGTTTTGCGGTTACCAATTATGTGGTGTTTAATAATGCCGTGCAGTTAGGTAATGTATCGTTGCCCATGCAAACCTATTGTTATCCCGAAAGTCTTACATCTTTTCAAAACGGTACACAAAATGTATTGGATGCCATGCAGTTGTTTCACAATTTATTTGGCGATTATCCTTTTATAAAAGAAAAGTATGGTCACGTTCAATTTGGATGGGGCGGCGGTATGGAACATCAAACAGCAACTTTTATAGTTTCCATTAATGAAGGATTGATTGCTCATGAACTGGCACACCAATGGTTTGGTGATAAAATTACCTGCGGCAGTTGGGAAGATATTTG
>NZ_JANPCM010000705.1:0-9864 GCF_031430955.1 Ferruginibacter sp. | reverse complement strand
TGCCACCTGGTCGGCAGCTTCGTAAGTTAATGTTCCCGATTTTGAAACAATACCAATTCTTCCTTTTTTAAAAATAAAACCGGGCATAATGCCCACTTTACATTCGTCGGCAGTAATTACGCCGGGACAGTTGGGCCCTATCAATCTTGTATTTTTTCCCTGTAAAAAATTTTTCACTTTCACCATATCCTGTACGGGGATGCCTTCGGTAATACACACCACCAAAGCAATGCCTGCATCGGTAGCTTCCATAATGGCATCGGCTGCAAAAGCCGGCGGTACAAAAATTATACTTACGTCGGCACCGGTAGTTTTTACCGCATCGGCCACGGTATTAAAAACCGGTTTATCCAAATGTGCAGTGCCACCTTTGCCGGGTGTAACGCCACCTACCAGTTGCGTACCGTATTCAATCATTTGCGTGGCATGAAATGTACCTTCTGTACCGGTAAAACCCTGTACAATTATTTTAGAATTTTTGTTTACAAGAACTGACATGAAGTAATAAATAATTAATAATGAAAAATTTTTATTGATTGCCGCAAAGATAGGGCAGATGCGTTATTGGAAAAAAGGATATTTTGGTTACGGGCTGAGGGTTAATAATTGGACATTTGAGGCGACGCTCCGTTCAGCTGCATATCTATGGGGAACTTTTATTGCAGCGGAGGATTGAGGATTTAAGTATATTTGAGTAATAAAAAATAATTAAATGAAAGAAGCTATTCAGTTAGACATAACTTATGACCAGGTGCTTTCTTTGGTACGAAAATTACCTGTTCAGCAAAAAATTAAGCTAAGTAAAGATCTGGAGAAAGAAGGTATTAATTCTAAGCTGGGAGAAATATTAAAATCTTTCAAAACAAACGAGTTGAGCCTGGAAACAATAAACAAGGAAGTAGAAATTGTCAGACAAAAATTCTATGAAAGAAAAAAGCATTAAGGTAATATTCGACACCAATGTTTGGATCAGCTTTCTTATAGGTAAAAAGCTTGCAATTATAAAAGATTACATCAGTAATGGTGAAATTAAAATAATTGTTACGCATCAATTGATAGCAGAAATAAAAGACGTTACCGGCAGACAAGGGATAAAAAAATATTTTCCTTCACAATCTGTTACCGATCTTATTAATTTACTTAATGCCATTGCAATAATGGTTGATATTGAACCAACGCATTTTGATTGTAAAGATCCCAAAGACAATTTTTTACTTGATCTTATTGACTACTCCCAAGCAGATTATTTAGTAACAGGCGATAAGTTTCTATTAGAATTAAATCCATTTATGAGTGCTGCTATTTTAAAACCAGCCGAGTTTGAAAGTGTTTTAAGATAAAAGGAGGAGAAAAATTAATTTATACTTATCACATCTAATGAGGACTATTAAATTTGTCGGTTATTTACTTTATCGCTATTACTCAAAAGGTTCAAGAGCTAATATTCCTTATTTCAGTGCAATTTGTTCAATGACACTTCTTGGATATATGCATCTGGTGCAAATACTTATTTTACTTAACTCAGTTGATTTTATTCCTGTTAATTTCAATGATAACAATTTTGCAAAAAGATTAATCATGTTTTTCTTAATGTTGCCTTTATACTTTTTAATGTCAAACTTATTTAGGAAAAAAGATATTGGAATGTTAAAAGCGAAATATGATTATAATTGGGATAAGGTTTTTTCAGGTAACGTACGGCTGGTTATTTACAAAATACTATCGATTAGCCTGATATTTGTATTATTATTTTTAAAAAAGTGACTAAGATATTTTATGTAATAATAGTCAACAAATAGTATAACAACCTCACTTCAACAACTCATCCATATTCCTGTCGTCACTAATTTTCCCTTTCGCTTCCAGCATACGCATATCTTTTGCATCCTGCAAAAATTCGCTGGCAAAAATAAAACTGTTCAGGCGTTCGCTTTTGCTAAATATGATTTCTTTGTTATTGCCAGCCCATTCTTTTTGTCCTTCAAACATGTACAAAATATTTTCACCAATTTCCATTACACTGTTCATGTCGTGGGTATTAATAACAGTGGTCATGTTGAACTCTTTGGTAATATCCATGATCAATTTATCAATTACCATACTGGTTTGAGGGTCGAGGCCGGAGTTGGGCTCATCGCAAAATAAATATTTAGGGTTTAGTACAATGGCACGGGCAATACCCACACGTTTTTTCATACCACCGCTTAGCTCAGCAGGGTATTTTTTATTTACATCTTTAAGGTTCACCCTTTCTAAAACTTCATTTACCCGTTGCAGTTTTTCGTTAAAATGTTTTTTGGTAAACATGTCTAACGGAAACATAATATTTTGTTCCACCGTCATACTGTCAAATAAAGCTGAGCCCTGGAACAGCATTCCAATTTGCTGGCGCAATTCTTTTCTCGATTCTTCGGTCATATCGGTAAAGCTTACACCATCGTACACAATTTCTCCTTCATCGGGTTCAAACAAACCCACCAAACATTTTTGCAAAACTGTTTTACCACTGCCGCTGGTACCAATAATTAAATTGCACATACCGGTTTGCATTACATGACTCACATCATTTAATACCACCTTATCCCCGAAAGATTTTTTTATGTTTTTAAATTCGATCATTAGGTTTGAATTACCTCACCCCAACTCCTCTCCAGGGGAGAGGGAACTTGAAGATGGCGGTTTTTAAATTCATCAATTTATAGATTTTACAAAACATAATCTTCGCTAAAATCTTCTCCATTTACTCCTTTAGGGGATAGGGGCTACAAAAACAACGCCGCCAAAAGATAATCCGCAAACAAAATCATTATACAGCTTACCACCACACTTTTTGTACTGCTGCGGCCAATTTCTAAAGCACCCCCTTTTACATAATAGCCATAGTAAGATGGAATGCTGCTCAGTATAAATGAAAACGTAATAGCTTTATACATAGCAAACCTTACATTAAAGGGCATAAAATTTTCTATCAATCCCCTGTCGAATGTATCAGTAGATAAAATGCCTGATGCAGTGCCTGCTAAACGGCCACCCCAAATACCCAGCGCCATTGATAAAATAACCAATAGCGGGATGGTAATAAATGAAGCTAATATTTTAGGCATTATTAAGTAGGATTTGGTATTGATGCCCATTATTTCCAATGCATCAATTTGTTCGCTTACCCTCATATTGCCCAGTTCGCTGGCAATTTTACTGCCGATAACACCTGCTAAAACTATACAAACTAAAGTGGGTGCAAATTCTAAAATAACCGTATCCCTTACAATTTGTGCAATGGTACTTTTTGGAATAATCGGGCTTACTAACTGATACGCCGTTTGCACTGCACTAACCGCACCCATAAAAACAGAAATGATAACCACAATGCCTAATGAACCAATGCCAATCTCCACACACTGGTGCATAAATTCTTTCCAGTACATACGCATGTTTTCGGGTTTGGTAAACATACCCTTAATCATTAAAATGTAGCGGCCAAAATGGGTGAAAAAATTCATTCGCAGTTTATTGTTTTTTTATTTTTTATTGCGGCAAAGATAGATTTGATTTTAATATCTTTTAAATAATTGTAAACGTTGAAAACTTAAAAAATCTTACATCATACATCCGAAATCATACATTATAAATCGTGGCTGGTTTTTCTAAACCTTTTCCACCATTTACTTTTATTTACTACCGCCTGTGTGTCGGTTTTACTTTTCATTTGTGCATCTACCACGGCAATCAGCACCATGTTAAAAATGGCACGGATGCTGCTGCCCAATTGTAAAACATGCACCGGTTTTTTTAAGCCTAATAAAATAGGGCCAATAGAATCGGCACCACCAATTTCCTGTAATAAATTGTACGCAATATTACCTGCAGCAAGATTAGGAAAAATTAACGTGTTGGTTTCGCCTTCTATCAATTCGGTAAAAGGATAATTATCTTTTAAAATTTCTTTATTAAATGCCATAATGCCCTGCACCTCGCCATCACAAATTAATTCGGGGTCTTTTTGTTTTACGATAGCCCTTGCACGCCGGACTAATTTTGCTTCTTCACCTTCGCTGCTGCCAAAGTTAGAATAACTGAGCATGGCAATACGGGGCTTAATATTAAATTGTTTTACTTCCTTAGCCACCAATAAAGTTATCTCTGCCAGTTCTTCAGCAGTGGGATTAAAATTAATAGTAGTATCGGCTAAAAATAGTGGTCCACGTTTGGTAAACATGATGTACATGCCTGCAATTTTTTCAACACCATCTTCTGTACCAATTACCTGCAGTGCAGGTTTGATAGTATCAGGATAATTTCTGCTCAGCCCGCTGATCATACAATCTGCTTCGCCGGTTTCTACCAGCATACAACCAAAATAGTTGCGGTCTTTCATAGCTTTAAAAGCCTCGTATTTATTTACACCACGGCGCTGGCGCTTTGCAAAAAATTTATCACCATATTGTTTACGCAATTCTTCATGCTTATCATCTTTCGGGTTTAAAATCGGCATGCCTTCCAAATCAATTCCATTATCCAATGCTAATTTTAAAATGCGGTTTTCATCACCCAGTAAAATAGGATAAGCCACACCTTCTTCCTGCACCAATTGTGCAACTTTTAAAATTTTTAAATTTTCTGCATCTGCAAACACCACTCTCTTCGGATCTTTACGTGCCTTGTTACCAATAACACGGCTTAATTGATTATCTAATCCTAACCGTTTATTTAATTCCAATTCATACGCAGGCCAATCTGTAATAGGATATTTTGCAACACCGCTTTCCATTGCTGCTTTGGCAACTGCAGGCGCAACAGTTGATAATAATCTTGGGTCAACTGGTTTTGGAATTATATAATCGGGCCCGAATGAAATTGTTTTTTCGTTGTAAGCAAGGTTAACCAGATCAGGTACAGGTGTTTTGGTAAGATTGGCTAAAGCTTTTACAGCAGCTAATTTCATGGCTTCGTTAATAGTAGTGGCCCTTACATCCAAAGCCCCACGAAAAATATAGGGAAACCCTAAAACATTATTTACCTGGTTGGGATAATCACTTCTGCCCGTAGCCATAATAATATCCTTACGGGCAGCTGTAGCCGCTTCGTAACTAATTTCCGGATCGGGGTTTGCCATTGCAAAAACAATGGGATGTTTTGCCATACTCTTTACCATTTCTGCACTAACTGTATTGCCGGCACTTAAACCAATAAATACATCAGCATCTTTAAATGCTTTGGCTAAATCGTAATCTTTGTATTTGATGTCGGCACAAAAATCCTCTTTCATTGCTTCCACATCGGGGCGGCCTTTGTATAAAATACCCTGCCGGTCAAACACCATAAAGTTTTCGTGCTTTGCACCCAGGCTTTCGTATAATTTTATGCAGGCCATAGCTGCTGCACCAGCGCCATTTACCACAAAACGAACTTTTTCAATTTTCTTTTTTTGAATTTCCAAAGCATTCAGCAAAGCAGCAGCACTAATAATTGCAGTACCATGCTGGTCATCATGCATGATGGGAATTTTGCAGCGTTTTTTTAATTCCTGCTCAATGTAAAAACATTCGGGTGCCTTTATATCTTCTAAATTAATACCACCAAAAGTGGGCTCTAAAGCCTGCACTATCTGTACAAATTTTTCCGGATCGGTTTCGTTTAATATCAAAAACATCAATGTCGGCAAATATTTTAAACAATACACCCTTACCTTCCATCACCGGCTTGCCGGCTTCAGGGCCAATATTACCCAAGCCTAAAACGGCAGTACCATTACTGATTACGCCTACTAAATTTCCCTTGGCGGTGTATTTATAAACGTCTTCGGGGTTAGCAGCAATTTCTAAACAGGGCGCTGCCACACCGGGTGAATACGCTAAGGAAAGATCTCTTTGTGTTTTGGCTTCTTTGGTAGGCACTACTTCAATTTTGCCCGGCCTGCCTTTGGAGTGATATTCTAATGCCTGTTGTTTACGTAGTTCTTCTTTTTGCATAATTGTATTTTGCATAATTGCCTTTGGCAATAAATTTTTTGTAGCCAGCCGATGTTCTATGATTAAGCTTCATTGGCGTCGCACTCTTCAACTAATTAATTCTATTGAACTTTGAGCATGCAATTTAGTGAAATACTAATAGAGAAAATTTATATAATTCAGGCAAAAAGCTTAAAAATTGCAGGGAGGGAGTTTTGTTTATTATTTTAAAAATAGCTTTAGTCTAAGTGATATTTTTTTATTCACCCTGTATTTTTTCTTCTTTTACAATATTTAAATCATTTGCTGATTAATTTAAAATTATAAAAACTCCAAAAAATATTCGCAACTTTATACCGCACTTTATTTTTAAAAATTGGGCTTATGAAAAAAACTCTTTTTCTTTTGCTTTCCATCTTTCTTTTGTATCCCGTTTTTTCTCAGGACAGCCAAAGGGATACAGTGCATACTGTTTTAAAACAAAATAAAGGGGTAAAAAAAATAGCGGTTATTGCCACCCCTGCTGTTCCTGAATTATCACTGGCATTGCAAAAACCAATAACAACGCAAAAAAGAGTTGATATTCTCTACGAAATAGCAGCAAAGTATTCAAGCAAACTTAAAATTGATTCGGCACTTTTTTATGCGCAAAAAATAAAATTGCTTTCAGATAGCACAGGCTATGAAGCAGGGCTTGGCAAATATTATCTTGCCAGGGGCAGTGCTTTATTTTTCCGGAATAAAGGCGATGAAGTAAAACTAAACCTTCAGCAGGCAATTGCATTGTTTACCAAATACAAAAACAATCATTTTCTTGGTTGGAGTTATCACCAGTTGGCAAAGCAGCTTGCAATGACAACCGATTATCCCGGTGCTCAAAACTATTACCGCCAGGCTATTCCACTTATTGCAGCTTCCGGTGATGTGAACAGGCTACAGTTTGCTGTTCATAATTTTGGCTGCAACTTTTTTTTAACGTTAGAGCTTGATAGCTCAGTTTATTATCTCTCCTGGGCGCTAAAGCTGGCTGAGCAACTACAAAACGAATCAAAAATATTCAATTCTGCATCTATGCTTGGGACGGTATATCTTAGGTCAGATAATATCAAAGATGCAGAACAAACATTAAGTTTTGCACTGGCTATTCAACTGCCCCCATCTGGTGATAAAGTACAACTGCTGGGGACACTGGCTGATTATGCAGAGGTACTGATTTTACAAGACAAGTATGAAGCCGCCACAAAAGCAATAAAGGAATATGATAAACTCAATACTTTATTAGGTATTGTATCCGGGAAGGTGACAGAAAAAAAACTGAAAGGTATTTTAACATACCGGCAGGGAAATAATGAAGCGGCCCTTCATTATTTGCAGGAGGCATATCAATTAAAAATTGATGATAAATTATTTTCGCATAATATAATGAGCATTGCCATCAACCTTGGTAAAACAGAATTGAAAATGAACCAGGTGGACAGTGCTATTGTTCACTTCCGGCTTGTGAAAAATCTGGCAGCACAAGCTAATTATATAGCGTATACCCTTGATGCAAACATGTTATTGGCAGAAGCTTTTCAGCAAAGTAAACAAATGGATTCTGCCTATCATTATTTCAAATATTACTCCCACCTCCGGGATTCTATCCTCACTTTTAAAAAAGAAAGAACCGTGATGGAACTTAGTGCAAAGTATGATGCAGAAAAACGGGAGCAACAAATAAAAAACCTGCAAACCGAACAACAGGTGTATGATTATCAGTTGATGCTGAAAAACAAAACGATTGAGCAGCAGCAATTGGTTGGATTAAAAAATGCCCAGCAACTTACCCTGTTAACACAACTATCGGAAATAAGCAGACTACAGGCATCGGAAAAAAACCTGGCGCTGCAAAACAGGGAAAAAGAATTTATAAAAAAACAAAATGAACTGGAACTGGTGCAAAAAGAAAAACAATTGCAATCGGTACTGGCGGCAAAACAAATACAGCAAAAAAAACTTCTCGTTATTATTACCGGGGCTATTTTATTATTTGTTTTATTTGGTGCCTACCGGTACCGGCAAAACAAACAATTGAGCAGGCGGCTGTCACAATCACTTACAGATTTAAAACTGGCACAGGAGCAAATAATAAAAACCGAAAAAGAAAAAGAATCGGAAAATATCCGGGTCAGCATCAGCCGGGATATACATGATGAGGTAGGTGCTACCCTCAGTGGTGTTGCCCTTTTCAGCGAAATAGCAAAAGAAAAAGTGCTGCAGCACAGGCAAAAGGATGCCATGGAATACCTGGAACATATCTCCACTAACTCAAAGGAAATGGTGGAAAAAATAAGCGATATAGTATGGGCCATCAATCCGGATAATGACAGCTTTGAACGAATTACGGAAAAACTCAGGGCTTACACGTTGAATTTATGTGCCGGCAAGGGCATCCGCTTAAATTTTCAGGTAGATGAGGCGATAAACAAGTTAATTCCCGGTATGCAGGTACGAAGGAATATCTATCTCTTCAGTAAAGAAGCAATTAATAATGCAGTAAAATATTCCGGGTGCAAAGAATTATTATTTTCATTGCAACAGCTTAACGAATACAGTTTGCTGAAAATAAACGATAATGGAAAAGGGTTTGACCCCGGTACTGTTGTTAAAGGCAACGGACTTAAAAATTTACAAACAAGGGCGAATGACCTGCAGGCTGATTTTGAAGTGAACAGCCACCCCGGGCAGGGAACAAGTATAAAACTCCATTTTAATTTTCACCCAAACGGGGGACAGGCAGTGTGAGAATAATTTAAGTTATTTATAAAAATAAATTAGTGGCAATACGGATTATAATATTTGAAGACAATAAGCTGATGCGGAATGGCTTTGAAGCTATCTGCAACGGCACTGAAGGCCTAATCTGCTGCGGCGCTTTTGCCGACAGTTTTGAATTGGATTTTAAAATAAAAAAAACAAACCCACAGGTAATCCTTATGGATATTGAAATGCCGGGCATAGATGGTATAACAGCCACCGGCTATATAACAAAAAAATGGCCCGATTTAAAAATACTCATACAAACAGTATTTGAAGATGATGATAAGATTTTTAAAGCCATCTGTGCCGGGGCGTCGGGTTATATTCTCAAATCCACTTCACCGGCACGGCTTGTAGAGTCTGTTCATGAAGTTTATAATGGAGGCTCGCCCATGAGCCCTTACATAGCAAGCCGGGTATTAAAACTCTTTCAGCAGTTTGCCCCAATTGAGCAGCAGGAGGGTAAAGACTGCAGCCTGACCAGCCGGGAAAAAGAAATTCTTTTATTGATGGTGGAAGGAAACCAACAGCAGCATATTGCGGATAAAATTTTTATTTCTTATGAAACGGTACGTACTCATATAAAGCGTATCTACAAAAAACTCCATGTGGCTTCAGCCTCCGAAGCAGTAGCCAAAGCCATCCGGCAGCGTATTATCTGATCAGCCCATTCCTGGTTTTAATTCCCAAAAAATCACCCATAGAGGGGACAATCAGTCTCATCGTGTATTTGCAACTTCATGGTATTATTTTAGGAAATTTTAAAATTGATTTATGAGGAAAAAATCTCATTTTATTGGCCTGAGTTTTAGCGGAGGCGGAGTACTTACGGCTTGTCTCTTGTGCCTTGTTACACTTAGCCTGCCAATAGGTGCATTCTCTCAAAACATCGGCATCGGCACTACTTTGCCCAACGAAAAACTTCATGTTGCAGGTAATATAAAAGCAGATACAGTAAAACCTAATGCCATAAAACTTGCACCAAATGCAGGTACAGGAAAAATTTTAACCAGCGATGCTGCAGTCAATTCTAACTGGCAGCAGCTTAATGCCAGCGGTAGTGTGGGCTTTGGCCCCTGGGGCGATTGCAGTACAAATGCTATAAGCGAATACACCC
>NZ_JANPCM010000704.1:0-10788 GCF_031430955.1 Ferruginibacter sp. | reverse complement strand
GTGGCAGGTCTCCAAGCGGCAAGCTTTTGCCTGCCGGACTAAGGCTCCAGCCGTTGGGCAGGGTTATTTTTTTTTGAGCAGTAATGCTTGTGGTTAAAAACACAAAAGCAATTATGGAGAGTGTTATTTTTTTCATTGCATGATGATTGAAATGCTAAGGTAACAAAAGCAATAAACAACAAAGTGAGATTCGGATTATTTCTATATTAAGCTAATTTCTCTGCCACTAATTTTTTAATATGACAAATGCTTTAATATTAGCTTTATAAAATACCAATGGGACATTTAATCTACCTGGTAAAAAAATGTCAGGTTGAGCTTGTCGAAACCGGGTGCAAGAGTCAACCCGCCTTTGACAAGCTCAGGCTGACAGTATATTTTCAATGTCCGATTGGGTATAAATTGTAATTTTGAAATATGAGCGCAATAGCAAAACATAAGAGCAATACAAAAAATAAAAAAACTTTTGCAGTAGTTGACAGCAAAGTTGGCAATTACGAAAAACATCCCTTCTTTATAAAAAAAGCTACTGCTGCAAAAGCCTTACTTAAAGCCGTTGGTTTGCCCAAACAATTGGCTAAAGCCAAGTAGTAATGTTATAAAAGTTTTTCTTCTTATAAAATTGCAGTTTTATACATTCAATATTTCTTACTCAACTCATAAATAATTTTTTTATCCGCTTCATTTAGTTGAGGAATACTATCCTGCTGCACAAAATGTAATTTAAAAGCTTTAATGGCGGCAACAGAATCTTTGGTATCGTAACCGACAATGCGTAACGATTGCAGGGCATTAAAATTTTGTGGCAGTTGTACATTGGCAGTGTCGTACCAATTACCAAAACCATTTTGCGCAAGCAACTGCCAGGGAAAATATTTATTGGGGTCCACTTTTCTTTTAGGCGCAATATCGCTGTGGCCAATAAAATTTGCTGTGGGAATATTATTATTCTTTTTTAATTGCTGTAAAACCTGCAGCAAACTTTTTATTTGTGCATCAGTAAAAATTTCAAAACCATTATTGTCTAATTCAATACCAATGCTGCTGCTGTTAATATCGGTAACATTACCCCATTTACTGTTGCCTGCATGCCATGCTCTTAAGTAATCGTTCAACATGTGGTGTATGGTGCCATCTTTACAAATTACATAATGTGCACTAACCTGTGTACGTGGCAGTGTAAAAGTACGAAGTGTACTGTCGCAGGCGTTTTGTGCGGTGTGGTGTATAATTACAAAGTTGGGTTTACGCATACCAAAGTTGGTGGTGCCCACCCATTGCTGTGCCATCATTGCACTGTCGATGGCATGGGGTTGTTTACGTAATTGTTTTGCAAATGCTTTGGTTTGTTTTTTATAGCTCCGGTTGGTAGCGGCATATTTATTAACGCTGCAACTGTTGGTGAGTAAAATAAGGGCAGCTATAATTAATGTAAATTTCATTGTAATTTTTTAAAGGGGAAAGGTAATCTATAAATGGTGTTGATATTTTACCGTTGAAAATATTTAAATTAATTGCAAAAAATATTGCTATTTATAAAATGTATTTCTTTGTGCTCTCTTTTATTTACTTTTTTTCTTGACAAAAAAAGTAACAAAAAAGTAAAGGCAGGAACGAATACAGCCCGTTCCTGCCATATAGCTTTAATTAGCTTTTGTACTACTGTAAACTCTGCATTAAATCTCTACTCTTAATTTCAATTTCTTATAACTAAAAGGAAGTTTTTTAAATTTAAAACTGTTGAGCAATATAATAAAAAAAGCTGCCTGTTTAAGGCAGCTTCGTTAAAGCTATAATATCACAATTTTAAAACCCAATTCCTAATTCCTAATTACCAATTCCAAATTCCTTACTACAACGTTGCCATATCAATCACAAACCTGTACCGCACGTCTCCCTTCAGCATTCTTTCGTAGGCTTCGTTAATATCTTTTATGGCAATTACTTCTACATCGCTTACAATATTATTTTTGGCACAGTAGTCCAGCATTTCCTGTGTTTCGGCAATGCCGCCAATTAAAGAACCGGCAATACTTTTACGGCCGAAAATTAAATTAAATGCCGGCACCTGTGCAGGCGATGGTGGCGCACCCACACAAACCATTACACCATTGGTTTTAAGCAAACCCAAATAAAAATTATAATCATGATCGGCTGAAACCGTATCTAAAATAAAATCGAAATAACCGGTAACTTTTTTTATTTGTGCCGCATCGCTGGTTAATACAAACTGGTGAGCACCCAATCTTTTTGCATCGGTTTCTTTACTGGCCGAGTGGCTGAGCATAGTAACTTCGGCACCCATTGCTACCGCTAATTTTACACCCATGTGGCCAAGGCCACCTAAACCCAGTACACCTACTTTATGGCCTTTACCAATTTTCCAGTGGCGCAGCGGCGAGTAAGTAGTAATGCCTGCACAAAGCAATGGCGCCACCGCTTCCAGTGGTAAATTATCAGCAATGTGCAACACAAAATCTTCATGCACCGTTATAGATTTACTGTAGCCGCCAAAAGTATAGCCGCTGCCATCTTTTTCCTGTCCGTTATAAGTACCCACCATGCCGTTGCTGCAAAATTGTTCCAGATCGTTTTTGCAATTATCACATTCCCTGCAACTGTCCACCAGGCAACCTACGCCGGCAATATCACCCACTTTATATTTTTTTACGTGATCGCCAACTGCAGTAACACGGCCCACAATTTCGTGGCCGGGCACACAGGGATACATGGTGCCGCCCCATTCGTTACGGGCAGTATGCAAATCGCTGTGGCAAACACCGCAGTATAAAATTTCTATTTGTACATCGTGTGGTTTGGGGTCTCTCCGGTCAATCGTCCAGGGAGCTAATGCTGCAGTGGCATTTTGTGCTGCGTATGATTTTGTAGAAGCCATAAAATATGTATTTTTTATTGAGCAACAAATGTAGGCGAGAAAGGTTTGATAAACCAAATAATAAATTATTAATTGATTGGCGGTAACTTTTTTTGATGCAGGATAAGATTGTAAAGTTATTGCAGGGCAGGTGTGCAGGATAAAAAGCAGCGCCATATTTATACGCAGCAATAATACCAGATTTGTGGTTTAATCAATTTCTCTTTTTAATATTTATTTGCCAGTTTTTTTACATTTTGCATCAAACATAACTACAACTATTTTGCTTAACTTTACAGGGTGAAAAAAGAGAAAAACATACACCTCGATTTTGTTATTGATAAGCTAACAAACTCCATTCAAAACACCATTTCGGGTGATAGTTTTGTTACTGAAGTTAGCAGGGTAACTAAAGCTGACCTGAAAGAAGTTACCAAGAAAACCGGTTGGAATTTTAATTGGCGTGATGAACTAAACAACAATACAAGAGAAGTTTACAAACTGACTATTAATAATAATCCAAACATTATTCAGGGGCTGTTAAGTTTTTCCATCAAGTACGACCATATTTACATGAACCTGATTGAAAGCGCTCCCTTCAACCTTGGACGAAACAAACTTTACGAAGGCGTTCCGGGAAACTTAGTTGCCTTTGCCTGTAAAGTTTCTTTTCAAAGAGGTTTTGATGGCTTCCTTTCTTTTACGGCCAAAACTAAGTTGATTGAACACTATGAAAAAAGCCTGGGTGCCTATCATTTTGGAAATCATTTGATGATTATTGAAACAAGCGTTGCACAAAAATTAGTTGACAAATATTTTAAATCGTAACAATTATGGGACACATTAAAGAACCGGCAGGAGTCGATTTTGTAATAAACAGCCGACCCTTAACTAAGGATGAAGAAATTGCAATCAGCAATTACATTCAGGCTTACAAGGCAAAGCATGCCCAAAAAACAACTAAAGCAAAACGTACAAAAAGGATAACTTTAAGAAAAAAAATTCCTGCATAAGCCGAATAGCAATTTTTCTAATTTCTCTTTTTAATATTCATTGCAAGTTTTTTTACATCTTCGGCAGCAGGTAATTGTTCAGGCTGTACGCCTCTTTGTTAAGCATTTTTCTTACTGCAGTGTTGTTATCAACATGTTCTTTACTGATAGCAGTATCAGCTTTCAAAATTTTTTTCAATAACATTATGGCTGGTAAGTTCGGCAGCAAAATCTTTTACTTTTACAGTAAGTGTGGGTAAAAAACCGGCGAGTGGCTATGAAGCACATTAAAGGAAATGATACCGAAGAGTAAACATTTATTAATGCCTGTTTTATACAGAATTAGTTAATTTAATTTTGTCGAGCTCACTAATTAAGGCCTTTTTTATTTCATTAATGCTTACCTTTTTTAAAGGTATCCCAAGCACTGAAACAGTATTTATCACCTCGTTTATTGTGTTTTTATACTTTATAGTTTTTAATTCTAAATGGTCGGATGGGTAACATAGAAATCCATATTTTAGAACAGTTTTACTAAAGGAAGAATATGCCATAATTTGATGCAAATCATGCCTGTATTCATCTTTAAGTATTTCACTATTGTCAAATTTGTTGTAAAGATTTGATTTGTATTTGGCATCAATGAATAAAAGAAATTTTTCTTTTTGATAAATTGCGTCTGGTTCAATGTGTTTTAATTCCCAGGAATAATGCTTTAATGTTTTTGAATTAAACTTGAAGTTTGTAAATAATTTTCCGCCGGTTTCCTTTGCAACTTCTTTGAAAATGTATTGCACAAATTTTTCAAACACATCAGAAAAGTCAACCCGCCAAGCTGTACTATCCACTAAAGTGAAATTTAGTATTTTATTAGCTTGCTCCTTGCAAGTTCTTATTGTCGGACTGTCCGATGATTTAATTGAAATTGTATTTGTCGTCTTAGGTTTGTGCAGATATAATTTTTCTTCGATAAAGTTTAACTTAGGCCTAATTGTGTTTTTTATTCTTTGCGGAGTATTAGAAGAAAGCAACTCGTTTTTACAAATATCAAATACGTACCGAATTTCTGAATATTCAATATGAAACTCACTAAGAATATTTTTCCGAATTGGAAATTTCAATCGATTTTCAACTTTGTATTCTTTGTTGATGTATTTATTCCAATTAATTTGCCCAGAAGGTTGGCTTGATATTTTTTCTACATTATCAAACTTTCGCCAAGGTCTCATTAACAAAGCTTCGAGAGATGCAATAAACTTTACGGCTTCAAGATATAATGGCGGTCTAAAATTTTTTCCTGATGCCAACGGCAAGCTATCAATTACTTCAGGACTTATTTCTGTCCCAAGTAAATTAAGAATTTCTATATAATCTTCAAAACGGTCACGACCCGTAAATCGTGGCATTACAACAAAGTCTCCAATTTGTTTCCCTGTGTCAGATGCTCTTAAAGGGATTGTCCCAATGTAGCTCGAAGATCGAAAAGCTAATGATGTATTTTGGTCAGTTCCTATAATAAAAGGCTGAACACCTAAGAATTTGAATTGTGATGAATTGTAGTCGATAAATTTTTGAAGATACTGACCTATAATTCTTTTATCCGCAGATCTAAACCATTTTTTTTGCAAAGCAATTCCACTTAAGAAAGCTGACCTCTCTGTTAAGCATGGTATTTCTGCGAATACATCAACAGTCTTAAAATCTATCATTCGAAAAGGGAAAGTTTTATTCTATCATTGAAATATTTGTTAAACTCCTCTTTGGCATTTTTCAATAGTCCTTCTTGCAAATACTCTTTAATCAATGGGAATATTTCATATTTAATTCTATTTTTCATTTCTTCCTGGCTGTCTGCAATAAAATAGCCTTGACCAGGTTGTAACGAAAGTTCATTACTTGATGCATACCAGTCAAATATTTCTTGAATTTTTAAAAAGTCCCCTTTAAAGAACTTTGTATTTTTAATTTCCTTAGGTTTTAATGAATACCAAGCAAATCTTCTACGCAATGCAAAATCAACTACTGCCAAGCTTCTGTCTGCTGTATTCATTGTTGCAATAACATAGAAATTCTCGGGAAGTTTGTTAATCTTAAAGCCTGGTGAAATTTCTATTTCAACATTTGACTTATCCATTTTGTGCTCAAACAAGTAAAATATCGGTCCCAAAACATTAGAAAGATTAGCACGATTTATTTCATCAATAATTAGAATTACTTTTTCTCCACCTTTATTTATGGCATATTTTAAAGCTTCTGTAAAGCTCCCTAAACTTTCAGAATAACTAAGCTCTTTGTTATTAATGTCTGGACGAATACCATAAATGAAATCTGAAAAACTTGTCTCTGCGTGAAATTGTGTAAAGAAGGTTTTTGCTTTAATTTTTTCTGCAACTTCTTTTGCAGACCTTGTTTTACCTGTTCCAGGAGGACCTTGAAGCACAATAAATTTTCTTTCATTTAGAAGATTGGTAATTTCTTCCACTTCATTTACCTCATTAGTTTTGGTGAATGGCTCCAAAGCATCAGATATTGCTTTTCTATGTTCCTTGTTCGATGGCCAGTCTCTTAGTTTTGCGTAACCAGCAACAAAAGCAGCAATTAATTTTTTACCATCCTCACTTTCAGGGTCATTTACAATTTGGCATACAGGTAAAACTTTTGTGTAAATTTTTATAGTGTTTTTGATATGTTGTAAGTCTTGATTGCCAGTTATTGTCTTAGGTAAACTTGTTTCAATGTCAGAAAAGTCAGATTTACAAAAGCCCCTATCATTAATTAGCTTAGAAAATAGTCGTCTTAGCCCAGGATATGTTGCAAGTTCATAATCGTTTTTAAAACCACTTGAACCAATACCTAAACATACAAGCCAAGGTTTGTCTTGGTCACTTGGAAATATGGTTAAAGAAAAGTCATGGAATGGACCAGAAGTTTCTTCTTCGGGATGTATAAATCCAAAATAAGCTCCATTGTCTTTTAAGGCTTCTTGTCCTGTATTGTTTCTTTCAACATATGGTTTATTAAATTCATTGTCAATCTTAGCTCCAAATTGTTCCGCCCTTTCTTTAATAAACTGTTTAATATTATCAATGCTCATAAAAATTATTTTTTAAATTCTTTACTATTAAAAAAATCTGTAAAAGAAACATCAAGAGCTTTTATAATCCGCTCTAAAATTTCAACCGAAACATTCCGTCTTCCATTTTCTACATCAGTCACATAAGTTCTATCTACCTCCGCTTTGTATGCAAGTGATTCTTGGGAGAGTTCGAGTACCTTTCTTAACTCCTTTATTCTCTGTCCAATTTTCAATTTAATATCCATACCAGGAAGGTCAAACATTGTGGCTTATAATACAACGGACTTTAAGGGTCATGTTTTAACTTGCGTAAAAAATAATTATTATAGATGGAAGCGACATTAACGACAAGGGAAGAGTTTATGGATTTTTTTCGTGATGATGAGAAATTAAATTTATTAACTGCTGATGACAGAATTGAAATTTTCTCACAAATACTTTTAGGAAACTCGGATTTTACAAAAAAGTTGCTTGAAGAAGTCTTAGGTGATTATGGTGTTTCAAACTTGGTGATTTTTGAAATAAAATAATAATGAATTATTTACCTCCAAATCTCCTATATAATAAAAGCTCAATAAAGTTATGTCGCACAAGAGTGCCACCGCAGCCCAACAGTCTTCCAAATGCCGGGCTCAAAAAACTCCCCCTTATCCACACCCTTCCCACATTCCCCGCCCATTTACATCACTTTACACAAGCTTTTTTATTTATTTCCGTTATTAGCCCAACCGGCTAAATTTTAACTAAAAAAATCTGGCATAATTTTAAAGCAGTATAATAAAACACGGTTATGGTAAATAAACCCCTTGCAGCAGCTTTACAGGCGGGCCTTTATGGCGATACCACGGCATACGGCTTAACAGCTGTTACTAACGGTGAGTGGGAAACTACTCTTGGAGAAGCGGATTGTTTTGAACCTGAAATTGGCTTTTCGCAAAGTTTCCGGCAGGCCAAAACAAAGGCTTTACCACAGGGTAAACTTTACCAAAGAAAATTGGGGTGGCGAATTTTACCGATTGTGAGTAACAGTGAGAAAAATTTACGACACTAAATAATAACATCTATAAATATACGTCATGCATAAGTCATCCATTACCGGCGAAAGGCAAAAAACACGTACTGCCCTTTCCATAGCTGCTAAATTAAACCGCTCAAAAAATAAAAAAAGCCTTTACAATGAGGGCAAAAAAATGGCAAATAAAATGCTGCACATTTTTAACTACCAATATAAAGACAGCGACCTGGAGCAATATGTTTTTTAATGCCTGGTTTTATAATCTTTTAAAATATTGCCCTGGTATTATAAACTTACCGAATAAGCTTTTATAAAAGCTAGTTAAAGAACGCTTTTAAAAATGTGTGCAGGTTGTTACTGATAATGCCGGTAATAATAAAAAAGTGTTGCTAAACACCTCTGTCAAAAAAAACTCCCTTATCCACACCCTTCCCACATTCCCACTCAAACACCATTGCTTAACACAAGCTTTACAATTTCTTTACGTTATACCAATAACTTCAATACCTGTAAAAACTTATTTATGCAGCAAAGTAAAACCATTCTCAGCCTTACGATTGACCTTTTGGCCAATGGCGGCTTTAAACATTTAAAAGATGATGATATATCGGCGCTGCACCATTTAATTTTACGGCTGCAGGAACCACTGAGTACTATACAGCAAAACTTATTACTTACTTTTTGGAATCATGCCGATGCAGCTAACATTGCGCCTGCTTTACTGTACCGCTGCAATGCGGTGCTGCAGCAACTGGGCTGCAACCCTATTGAAGAAATTAATGCGGCGATGGAAATGTATTAAGTGGTTTTGTAAATACCTTCCGGATAAAAGGTTTTAAATATAAGTTTAGCAGTAAGGTGATGTTAGCTTTAAAAAGTTATTTAATTATAAAACCAAACAATTTATTTATCGCCGGCCCTTTCGTTTAATTCTTTATAAGCAAGAATTACCTCTGTTAGCTTTATATTTTTTTTATGCAAAAGAAGTGAATTATAAATTTCTACGCCTTCTATCAATGCAATGCCGTCTTCTTTAAGTAACGAGCCATCGTTGTATTTCCAAAACCACAAATCGAATTTTCTTTTTCTTGCCAGTTGTCTTTCATCAATACTGTCGCAAACATATACCGTAACATTTTGCAGTTTTGCAAAAAACAGTTTAAATACTTCCAGTATGGTAGCGCCAATTCTATCGTCGTTTATACTGCTGTCTGCATTACCTTCCGCAACATCAATGTTAAAAGAAAAAACATTTTCGGCAATGGCTGGATAATCGGAAAACATATAACTGTAATCGAGAAAATAAATCGCATATTTTATTCCCTGCTCAGTTAAAAACTCATAAGAGTATTCATCATTTTCCTGTAATGGATATGGGCTTAACAAAGTTGAATTTTTCCTTTATTTCTGAAATTTTACCGCCTTTTTGTAAATGCTGGTGTATAGCATTCTTATCTTCAAGTATTTTCTTAAAAATAGCAGCACCCCTGGAGTTGGAAGAAGAAGATGGTATGATTGCTTTCTTTTGCATTGTATGATACAAAAATAAGCAAAAAAAGCAGTAAAATATACTATTTCCGGGCTCTAAAAATACTGGCTTCCCAGTTTGCTTTGCAACTTGCCTAAAAATAATCAGTTATTTATAAACGGTGTAATGCTTAAAAGCAGTTGCAATAAATTATTACAATAAAAAAAGATTGGCTAATTGCTTAACCAATCTTTTTTCCATCATGCCTGTTATCAAAACTGTGATATGCTAACAGGCCTCCTTACATCACGTATATATAGAGGGAATGTGCTTTTATTTTATTTACGCCACAGCGGTTTTTTACCCGATGGACGTATACTACTTTTGTTTACTGATGATAAATGCAGTTTGCTGTGCGGATCGCCTTTTGTGGTTGCCTTTTGATACACATGTTTATCGAAACTGGTTAACGGGTCTTCTATTTTTGCAGGTACTGTTAAACCGTTGCCCGATGGTTCTTCTATTGCCGGGCCCGGTACATTGGTAGTGGCTGCTTTTTCTACCAGCTCCTCGGATAACTCTTTTGCCTGCGGTAAACTTGTTGCGTCGGGTGTTTTATCTGCCTGTTGCGTTTGTGGCGGCACAACTCTTAATGGGGAAATAAATGCTTTTACGGGTGCCGGATTTGCGGGAGCTGTTTTTTTAGCCGTTATATTTTTTGTTACTGCTTTTTTTGCAACTGCTTTTTTAGGGGCCACTTTTTTTGGTGCGGCTTTTTTAGAAGTTGACTTTTTTATGGCTATTTTTTTTACGACCGCCTTTTTTGCAGCCGCTTTTTTAGGCATTACTTTTTTTACTGCGGTATTTTTTTTGATTGCTTTTTTTGGTGTGGCTTTTTTTACTGCGGCAGCTTTTTTCTTTACCGGCACTTTAGCGCCTTTCTTTTTTGCCTGCGATAAACCAATGGCGATAGCTTGTTTGGGATTAATTACTTTTTTGCCGGTGCTGCCGCTGCGTAGTGTTCCTTTCTCCATACGCTTTATTGCAGATTTTACTCCTTTTTGGGCTGCCTTAGAATATTTTGCCATAATTAATTTTTTAAAACCAGTATGGTTAATTATTAGTTTGTAATTAACTCACCAAAACTGTACCAGTATTAATTGCAACTTAAAAAAATAATATGGAGTTATTATGCATGAATGTTGTTGATAAAATTCCCCTGCATGAGTAAATGCTTGTGTTTTATAATTAAAATATCAATGACTGTTTATTCTTGGGTTGTATATTTTCAATTGCAGCAGCTTTTTTCTTTTCTTTTTTTGTGGAAAAAAAGAAACAAAAAAGCCACCCGAAAAAGATTAC
>NZ_JANPCM010000703.1:0-4520 GCF_031430955.1 Ferruginibacter sp. | reverse complement strand
CCAATGTTTACTGGGACAATTTGTACATAGGCATAGGAGATGCGAATTTATTGATCCAGAATGCTTCGGCAAGTACTTCAACTTCCACTGCTATTAAGAATACTGCTTTAGGGGAAGGGTACTTTTTTAGGGCATACAATTATTTAAAATTAGTGCAGCAATGGGGTGCGGTTCCCTTAAAAACAACTGTAAGCACCACCGTAGAACTTGAGTTTAAAAGAGCTGAACCAAAAGATGTTTATGCACAGATTATTACTGATTTTAACCAGGCAAAAAATTTGTTGCTAACAACCGGAGGACCTTCCCGTTTAACTAAAGATGCAGCATCCCATTTCCTGGCAAAAGCATATTTGGCAAGAGCCAGTGAAATCAACAGCTCATGGAACAGTTCAACTGTTGCTGCTGATTTAGCTGCCGCAGTTACTTTATGTGATGCTGTAATTGCTAATCACCCACTGGCAACAAACTTTGCATCTTTGTGGAACTTCACCGGAATTAATTCGGCTAATGAAATCTTGCCTGAAGTAATTTTCTCTGCACAGATGACAAATGATGTAACAACAAATAATGCAGTTGGTAATACACAGCACCTGTATTTTATAGCAAGGTATGATATACAGGATCAACTTGCCCGTGATTTAGGTGGTGGCAGGCCTTTCAGCAGATTGGCAACAACCTATTACGACTACCGGATCTTTGATCGTGTAAATGATTCAAGATTCTGGAAGTCCTTCAGAACTAAATGGACATTAAATGGAGCATCACCAGTTGCACCAAATGTTAAAGGCGATTTGGGGATGATGTTTGTAATTAATCAACCGGGAGACCCCCGTAACTGGTCTAGATCAAAAATTAGTAAAGCAACAGTTGGTGCTGCTAATTTGATAATCGACCCAATTACTTCACGTGCAATTCCCACTGTTTATGTTGCTTATCCTGTTGGTACTACATTAGATACTGCATTGAATAAGGATTTAACAACTGTTTACCAGGCTTTTCCACCATTAAGTAAGCATTTTGATGGTTCAAGAAATGCATTGAATGATGTGGTGGGTCATAGAGATTTTATTTTAGCCCGGTCAGCTGAAACTTATTTGATTGCTGCAGAAGCAAAGATCAGGTTAGCTAAGGCTGGTACAGGTAATTATGCCGATGCACTGCCGTACATTAATGCAGTTCGTCAACGTGCACAATATGGAAGTGGGGAAAACAGGGCTTTATATTATGACGGAGGCAATACAATATTGTCTGCTTCACTTCAAACACCGGGAGTTATCAATTCATTTTATCCGGCCAATTCATATTATGAATCAAATAATATTCCTGTAACAACCGTTGCTTCAGCTCCTTTAGCTATCGCCAGCGTTGCAGCTTTACCTGCGCAGGATGAATATATCATCAGTACATTAGGCCTTACAAGTACATATGACAGAATGCTATGTCTTGTTTTGGATGAACGTTCCCGTGAACTTTGCGGAGAATATATTCGCTGGGAAGATTTATCAAGAACAAAAACATTAGTGCCGAGAGCAAAAGCATTTAATGTTGACGCTGCAGCTAACATAGCAGACAAACATCATTTACGTCCGATACCTCAACCATTCCTTGATGGTATTCAATCCGGAGGAAGTACATTAACTGCCGCTGAAAAGCAAGCGATGCAAAACCCAGGATATTAACTTTTTTCTCATTTTAGCAGTTGGTAAAGGGCGGGCAATGAAAATTGTACCGTCCTTTAACTTTCAGCACATCACTAATATTGTAATTAAGTACTTTTAATATCAGGAATATTGAAATAAATTTTATGAAAAAAAATCAATTACTTTTTGTCTGTGTTTTATTTTCTGTGTTTGCCAGGGCACAAAAAACGGGCAACGATGTAACCGCACCCTTACATGCCATGAAAGTAGATTACCCTGTGCCTTATCAACCCATGGCAAAAGATGAAATTAAAAAAGTGCTCGATAAAGTATTTAATTATTTAGATGCAGTAACACCTGCACAAATGATTAATAAAAAAACAAATGAAATTGTTACAGATGTTACAAAAATTGACAGTAATACTACTTTGCAAAAAGCCGATTTCAGGTTAACCAGTTACGAATGGGGCGTAACTTATTCTGCCATGTTATGGGCAGGCGAAATAACAGGCGATAAAAAATATACCAACTATGTAAAGGACCGGTTTAATTTTCTATCTACCTGGATACCTGCAGTAAAAAAATTAAAAATAGCTGGTGGTTACAGCAATAATAATTATCCTTTAAAGCAACCCATCGAACCTCATGCATTGGATGATGCAGGTGCTGTTTGTGCTGCAATGATAAAAGCAACAACAGCCGGAGTGAATAATAATTTACGGTCGCAGATAGACCATTTAATTGATTGGGTGGCCAATAAAGAATTTCGTTTTAAAGATGGAACGCTGGCAAGAAACCGGCCCCAAAAAAGTACGTTGTGGTTAGATGATCTGTACATGGGTGTACCATCATTGGCACAAATGGGAAAACTAACAGGAGATAAAAAATATTTTGATGATGCCGTAAATCAAATAAAATTATTCAGCCAACGAATGTTTATAAAAGAAAAAGGGGTTTATATGCACGGCTGGGTAGAAAGTATGGAAACGCACCCGGAATTTAAATGGGCGAGAGCCAATGGCTGGGCAATAATGGCTATGTGTGAATTGCTGGATGTGCTACCCGAAAATCACGAAGGAAGAGCTTATGTGTTACAACAATTAAAAGCCCACGCAAAAGGATTGGCAAGCTATCAAAGCGGCAGCGGTTTCTGGCATCAGTTGTTAGATAGAGAAGATAGTTATCTGGAAACATCTGCTACAGCAATTTATGCTTACTGCATTGCACATGCCTGCAACAATGGTTGGCTAAACCCGGTAACTTATGCACCAATGGCAAGCCTTGCATGGAATGCAGTAACAACAAAAATAAATGATATGGGCCAGGTAGAAGGTACATGCGTAGGCACAGGTATGGCTTTTGATCCTGCATTTTATTACCACCGGCCTGTAAATGTTTTTGCAGCGCATGGTTATGGCCCGGTAATTTTAGCCGGCGCTGAAATGTATAAAATGGCGGAGAAAAATAAATTTAAAATGAATGACAGTTCGGTACAGTATTATGAGTAGGAACACGCCTTAAGGTGTGTTCTCATAAAATGAATAAAATAATGAACCTTAGAATAAAATTATATTTTGCATTGATGCTAATGGCAGCTTCAGTAAATGCACAGCAAAAAAAAAGTTTTAAATTTGATTTTGGCAGCACTGCTGCTGCAAAAGGATATACTGCAATAACACCGCAAACAATTTATACAGATGCTTCCGGTTATGGTTTAATAAGTATTGCTGATTTAAATGCTGTAACAAGAAATAAAAAAAATACAATCGCCTCAGATTTTATTACCAGCAGCAAACCATTCTTTTTCTCAGTAAAAATTCCTGACGGAAATTATGATGTAAAAGTTATTTTGGGAGATATCAATGGCACATCAGCAACAACAGTAAGGGCAGAATGCAGAAGGTTATTCTTAAAAAATATTCAAACAAAAAAAGGAGAAATTAAAACAGAATATTTTACTGTGCATGTTAAAGACAGTATTATAAGAGATACCAACGGCAACGCAGTTGATAAAGTAAAACTTAAAGCAAGAGAAATAAATTATTTTCATTGGGATAATCAGCTTACCATTGAATTTAATGATACCGCCGCAAAAATTTGTGCAGTGGAAATTACTGCCAACAAAAAAACCACAACAATTTTTTTAGCAGGTAACTCAACTGTGGTTGATCAGGATAAAGAACCCTGGGCATCCTGGGGGCAAATGATCCCATCTTTTTTTGAACCCAAAAATATTTGTATTGCCAATTATGCTGAAAGTGGTGAAGCATTAACTTCTTTTAAAAGTGCAAAACGGTTGCAAAAAATTTTAAGCCTGATGAAGCAAAGCGATTATTTATTTATAGAATTTGGCCACAACGATCAAAAACAAAAAGGCGAGGGCATCGGTGCATTTACTTCTTACAAAAAAGATTTAAAATATTATATCAGCGAAGTAAAAAAGAAAGGCGGTATTCCTGTATTGGTTACATCAATGCACCGCCGCAGTTTTGATTCGGCGGGCCATATCAACAATACATTCGGCGATTATCCCGAAGCGGTAAGACAAACTGCAAAAGAAGAAAATGTAGCATTGATAGATTTGAATGCTATGAGTAAAATTATGTACGAAGCATTGGGCCCTGAAAAATCTATTAAGGCATTTGTACATTATCCTGCCAATACATTTCCCGGCCAGGATAAAAAATTAGAAGATAATACACACTTTAATACTTATGGTGCTTACGAAATTGCACGCTGCATTGTGCAGTCAATAAAAGATAATAAGTTACCCATTGCAAAACATTTAAAAAAGAATATTTTACCATTCGATCCTTCAAAACCAGATGCTGTAGAAAATTGGTATTGGCCGCAAAGTATTTTGCTGCCAGCAGTAAAACC
>NZ_JANPCM010000702.1:0-7301 GCF_031430955.1 Ferruginibacter sp. | reverse complement strand
ATCTTACCAGCAGGCGGTTAACGATGGTTACCGCCGTTCGCTTGCACCGGTTTTGGATGCCCACGTTACTACTTTTTTAACCGCAGCAATTCTATTCTTTTTTGGTTTAGGCCCAGTACTTGGTTTTGCCACTACCCAAATGATAGGTATTGTTCTTTCTTTGTTCTGCGGAATTTTAGTATCAAGATTGATCACTGAAATATGGATGAACAAACAACGCCACTTTAATTATTTTACGGCTATATCAAAACGTATTTTTAAACATGCCAGCTTTAAATTTATTGAATACAGAAAGTATGCGTATGGTATTTCAATAGTAGTATTGCTGTTGGGGATATCCGCATTTTTTAACGGTTTTCACCAGGGTGTGGAGTTTAAAGGAGGAAGAAGTTATACAGTGCAATTTGACAAACCTGTAAAAAATGATGATGTACGTGATGATTTAAAAAACGCATTTAATGGCGACTTTCCTGTTATTAAAACAGAAGGCGACAGCCGTCACCTTAATATCACTACTTCTTATTTAATTGAGAATGATAATGCAGACAGTGCTGTAAAAACAAGATTGTTTGAAGGATTAAAAAAGGTATTGCCTGCTAATTTAACCTATGCAGAATTTGCAACACCAAATTATATACAAAGAACTACCACAGTACAGCCAAGCATATCAGATGATTTAAAGAGAGGTGCTGTTAAGGCTACCATCTTTGCCATATTTGCTATTTTCATTTATATCTTTATCCGTTTTAGGGACTGGAGATACTCATTGGGTACAATTGTAGCTTTGCTGCATGATGTATTGGTAACATTAGCTGTATTCTCTTTCTTTAAAAACATTGTACCATTCCCTTTAGAAATTGATCAACATTTTATTGCTGCTGTGTTAACAGTAATTGGTTTTAGTATGAATGATACTGTAATTGTATTTGACCGTATAAGGGAATACAGTAAAGGCAGTAAGGCCGATCAAAAAGGAAGCATTATTAACCGTGCCATTAACGATACGCTTAGCCGGACTATTATGACATCGCTAACGGTGTTCTTAACCCTCTTGATCTTATTTATTTTTGGTGGAGAAGTAACAAGAGGTTTTGCATTTGCTATGTTGATTGGTGTGGTTACGGGTACCTACTCTTCTATTTTTGTTGCGGCACCAATACTGGTTGATTTTGCAAAAGATAAACCATTGGGAGAAGCTGAGATTATCAGCAGTGATAAGGCTGCAGTAAAACCTGCGCTTACTGCCACTTCTAAAAAATAAAGCTACCGTTTTAATATATTATAAAGCCTTCCACAAAAAATGGAAGGCTTTTATTTTAAAAGATTGATGTATTTGAATGAAAGGGCTAATCAAACCCTAAAAGGTTTAAAAAACCTTCGAGGGTTAAAAGAATTATCCTCCAAACCGCTCCTTCCAGGCCAGCATACCGCCTGTAAGGTTTTTTACATCTGTAAATCCAAATGTTTCCAGCATCAGTGCGGCCTGGCCGCTGCGGTTACCACTGCGGCAGTACACAATTACTTCCTCATTTTTTAAATCGTCAATATCTTCTACCTGCATAGTTTGTACTTTGCCCAATGGCAGCAATGTGCCCCCAATGTTGAACTCCGTATTTTCATGCGGCTCCCTTACATCAACTAAATTTAATTTTTCGCCGGAGTCTAACCGGAATTTTACTTCGTCTGCAGTTATTGTTGTCATACAATATTATTTTTAATTAATTATTATCAACAGAATCTCTTGGCATTTCAACAGAGATCCATACATCCATTATTTGCCCCGATTGTATATAACGTGGTTTCTTCTCTTCATCAAACCGCTCAGGATTTTGTTTATATACAAATGCATTGGCAGTATCTCTAACGTTAGATCTTGGTAAAACAGCACCAAGATTTAATCCACTTTCCTGCAGATAGGCTTTAGCCTCTCTGAATGTCATGCCCAGTAAAGAAGGCACCATCATTTGCTGCCCGCCTAACCCACTGCCAATAACTAAAGTTATCCTGCTGCCCCATTGCAGTTTTACTTTTTCAGGAATACGTACGCCTTTATACTGTTGTTCCAATACCGAGCCCAACTCAAAGCTGGGTTTAAAAATGGTATCCTCCAATCGTAAATGGCTTCGCTGCAGCATATCCAGAGCAAAGCTTAAACTCTGCCCTTCTAACTTAGGCATTTCAATCATTGGTGGCACCACACGGTTAACGGTTAAAAAAACTGTGCGGTTAATTTTTACAGTGGCATTGCCGTCGGGCAATTGCTTAAGCACTACACCACGGCTGGCTGTATCTGTAAAAACAGAATCCTGTATCTGCACATCAAAGCCTTCTTTTTCTAAAAGTTTAATGGCATCCTCTGTTTTTTTACCCAGCACCGCAGGCACCGTAAGATATTTACCATGCTGTGTTACCCAGCCCAAAGTTTTTAAAACAAAAAATACCAGCAATGCAGCAAGTAAAATTGCAACTAAAACATTCACCCAAAGAGGGCGGCTTGTTATAAATTTAAACACTGTAGATATTTTAGATTTACCCCTATCCCCTAAAGGAGAACAGCAGCTTTTATAATTGAACTTTACATTAAAAAATATACCTCCCGGTTAATTAAAACATTCTTCAATTAATGCCGAATAAAATTCTTTCAGCGTCATTCCCATTGCTACCACCTGCTGCGGCACCAGGCTGGCTTCACTCTGCCCCGGCACTGTATTTATTTCCAGCATGTAAGCATTACCATCGGCCTCGTTATAAATAAAATCAATCCGCACAATTCCGTTGCAATTAAAAACCGAGTATGCTTTTTTGGCTTCGTTCCTTACTTTTTCTGCAACTGCTTCATCTACTTTTGCAGGTGTAATTTCTTCGCTGGCACCAAGGTACTTTGCTTCAAAATCAAAAAACTCATTCTTAGAAATTATTTCTGTAATAGGTAATGCAATTATCGTTCCTTTACTTTTATACACCCCAATAGTAAACTCCCTGCCGCTTATAAATTCTTCCACCAGAACCTGGTCATCTTCTTTAAAAGCTTTATCCAAAGCTCCCTGTAAATCAGCTGCAGTATTTACTTTACTAATACCCAAACTGCTGCCGCCATTATTGGGCTTTACAAATAAAGGCAATTTTAAATTGCTTAAAATATCAGCAGGTTGTAAAGCTATATTTTTAAAAAGATGCAAAGACTTTGCCACATGCATGCCTGCAAAAGCCGCAACAGCAACAGTATAACGTTTATTGAAAGTTAAAGCGGATGTTGCTGCATCGCAGGAAGTGTAAGGGATTTTTAAACAATCAAAATAACCCTGCAGTTTTCCATCTTCGCCGGGTGTGCCATGCAGGCCAACAAGTACGGCATCAAATTTTATTTTTGTACCGTTTACAATTATGGAAAAATCATTTTTATCAACTTCAACTTTAGAATCATCACCGGCCATGTAAAACCATCCTTCAGGATTGATATCAATTTTATAACAATCCCATTTATCAGTATCAATATTTTTTTCGATGGCAATGGCACTTTTATAAGAGATAACAGCTTCGCCTGAGTAACCGCCGGTAACAAGTGCAATCTTTTTTATCATTCTGTTTGTAAGGGGTTGTTTAAACTAAAAACAAATATAGTTTACTATTTACGAATTACTATTTTCAGTATTCAATATTATAGTTTCTTTATAAATTTAGTACAGCATTTAAATATAATCTATTCTTCTTCCCCCACTCCTTCATTACCACTGTCTAATACAAATTTCCATTTACCGTCTGCCTGTTTTTTCCAAATGCTTACATAAGTGCCGTAAGTGGCTGTGTCTTTTCCATTGGGTTTAAAAGCATATACCCCGTAAGTGTAACCGAGTTCGCCAGACTGTGCAATAAACCCTGCTTCGGGCTCCCATTGCAATGTGTAAGCACTGTCATTTTGCTGAATTAAATAATCGATCGCCTCTGCACCCAAAATTGGATAACGGTTTGGTTTAAGTAAAACACCGTTGCTGTCGATATATTCTAAAAAAGCATTCTTCATCCCTTTTTCCACACTTAATTTAGAAAATGCCCTGTCAGTATCCATCATTTTTTGTTTTTCATCGGGACCGGTAATTATTTTTTTCTTTGGGAAAAGATTACAGGAAAAAAGAAAAACCAATAAGATAACTGGTAAAAGTTTATACATTCGTTATAAATTCATTTTTATATTCAAAATCTTGTCAAATATAAAAATATTATTTTGAAAGACACTGTAATAAATAGCCTCAATACAATTCATCCTCTCTCCGATAATCTTAAAATTTTTTTATTTAATAATTTGAAACCAGTTACTCTTCATAAAAAAGAGATTTTTTTGAAGCAGGGCGAAATCAGTAATAAAGTTTCTTTTATTATATCAGGCCTTTTACGGGCTTACTATATTACTGAGGAAGGAATTGATACATCAGTTTGGTTTATGAAGGAAGGTGACATAAGTATTTCTGTAAGAAGTTTTTTTGAGAGAAAACCCAGTGAAGAATTTATTGAAGCAATTGAAGATACTGTGTTGTTGTATATTACTTATGATGAACTGCAAAAAGCGTATGATTTATTCCCCGAGTTTAATATTGTAGGCAGAAGGTTTACAGAAAAATATTATGTACTTTCTGAAGAAAGATTGTTAGGTATAAGAAATAAAAAAGCTGTAGAACGTTACAAATTCTTATTAAAACATCATCCGGAAATTTTATTAAGAGCCCCGTCTCAATACATCGCTTCTTACTTAGATATTGATAAAGCAACTTTAAGCAGGCTTAAATCCAAAATGTAGCAACTGCTTTTTTGACTTTTGTCATTTTGTTTTATCTCCGTTTCATTTAGTTTTGTTTAGTGATAAATATTTTTTGTTTATTAAGTTAAATATTAAAAAATGCAACTATGCTGATAATAATTTTTATAGTATTTGGATGTTGTTTTTTATTGGAAAGATTAATTCCGGGGTGGAAGCTACCAGATGTACCCACATGGACAATAAGAGTATTGGCAGTAAACTTTGCGCAATTGGGTGTTGTTACACTTGCAGGAGTAACTTGGGAAAAATGGTTTTCAGCCTATTCTTTATTTCACCTTTCCAACCATGTTAATTCAGTGTTGGGGGGATTGATTGCATACTTTATTGCAACTTTTATTTTTTACTGGTGGCACAGATGGCGGCATACCATCGATTTTTTGTGGACACATTTTCATCAAATACATCACAGTCCACAACGAATAGAAGTAATCACTTCTTTTTATAAACATCCTTTAGAAATGACAGTAAATTCAATAATTGGCAGTTTGCTGGTTTATTCATTACTGGGATTAAGTTTAGAAGCTGGAGGCATTTATACATTATGTACCGCACTGGGAGAATTTTTCTATCATACCAACGTTAAAACACCTCAATGGGTTGGCTATATTTTTCAGCGGCCGGAGATGCACAGGATACATCATGAATATAACAAGCACACTAACAATTACGGCGATATAGTTTGGTGGGATATGTTATTTGGTACTTACCAAAATCCCAAAGAATTTAAAACTTCCTGCGGTTTTGATAATGAAAAAGAACAGCGGCTTTTTGATATGCTGAAATTTAAAGATATACATAAAGACATTGGTAGAAATGAATCTAAAGTGGATTAAAAAAAAAGGCGAAAGTAATTTTAATTACCCTCGCCATTGTAGCAGGAAATATCACCTGCCTGTAGTATCCGCTTCCACGGATTATAAAAATTTTGACAAATCACTTATTATCTAAGCCAAATGCATTTTATCTTTTTTCGCTAACAACTCATCCACAGTTTCTTTATACATATCATCAGGCACACAACAATCTACCGGGCAAACTGCTGCACATTGGGGCTCTTCATGAAACCCCTGGCACTCGGTACACTTATTGGGTGTAATATAATAAATATCTGAACTCACTGGTGCATTTCTTTGGTCAGCATCTACCTGCGTACCATCTAACAAAGTAAACATTCCTTTTACAGTGGTGCCATCGGAAACGGCCCACTCCACTCCACCTTCGTAAATAGCATTGTTGGGGCACTCCGGTTCGCATGCACCGCAGTTAATACATTCGTCTGTAATTTTTATTGCCATCTTCTGTCGTAATTTTGATTTTTTAAAAGTTATCTTTTGATTACAGGTGCAATTTAATAATAACAATATGAATTTACAAAATAGAATTGAATTATTACAAAAATTAAAAAATTATTTAGAAGACAATGACACCGAATGGCAGGAAGTAAAAGCAAACGCAACGGCACATAACGGCTGGTTTATTCCGGGTTTTATTGATTTGGCCCTGCAAAATATTTGTAGCGCATTTTTAGATACTGATAAATTAACTGCATGGGCAAATCATTATCATCTGGATGATAATATTAACGGGAAGAATATCGGGTTGGTAATGGCGGGTAATATTCCACTAGTGGGCTTTCACGATTTTTTATGTGTGTTTGTGAGTGGCCACACACAAACCATAAAATTGTCGGGTAAAGATGATGTGCTGCTGAAACATTTGGTACAAAAATTATACAGCTGGGATATCAGCGTTCAAAATTATATTTCGTTTGCCGAAATGCTGAAGGGCTGCGATGCATACATTGCTACGGGCAGCAATAACAGCGCAAGATATTTTGAACAGTATTTTGCAAAGTACCCCAGCATAATACGCCGCAACCGTACATCGGCAGCAATTTTAAATGGAAAAGAAAGTGAAGAAGAACTGAATAAGTTAAGTGATGATGTACATTTATATTTTGGATTGGGCTGCCGCAATGTTACTAAAATATTTGTACGGGCAGGGTATGATTTTGTGCCTTTGTTAAAAGCTTTTGATAAGTATAAATATTTTGCCGATCATCATAAATACAAAAACAATTACGATTACCAGTTGTCTATTGCGTTGATGAATAATATTTATTACATGACCAATGAAAGTACCTTATTAATAGAAAGTGAAGAAATTTTTTCAGCCATTAGCCAGTTAAATTACAGTTTTTATGACGATGCTGAAAAAGTGACAGCGTTACTGAAAGACAATTCAGATGTGCAATGCATAGTTGGGCAACAGCATACTCCTTTTGGGCAGGCGCAGCAACCGGGCTTATTTGATTATGCAGATGGCGTGGATACGATGCAGTTTTTGTTAAGTTTATAAGGTGATAAGATGTTTAGGGGTTTAGGGTTTAGGGGTTTAGGATTACCCCTAAACGCTCAACCCTTAAACTAAGCAGCCCTTTCCTCCAGCGTTTTCAAGATACCGGCGATCTTAGAGCCAGTAGCTGTGA
>NZ_JANPCM010000701.1:0-2862 GCF_031430955.1 Ferruginibacter sp. | reverse complement strand
GTGGCTCTGGCGTTATCATCCCAAAAGCCCGGCGAAAGAGAAAGTTGTTTGTCGTTGGCTGTTTTAGCTTCCCGGTTTTCTACATCAAAGAAATCTCTTCAAAACCACTGTACGGTCTCTCAGAGCCTTTATCTGTTCTATTGTCATGCTGCAAAAATAAGAAAGAGTTGGTTATGAATTTGAAAGAAGAAGAATAAAAATTTTGGTGCCGAACTTTATAAATACTAATAAACTTCAGTGGTCTGGCTTTAGGCGAGACACTCTTCAACAGTATAACTTTATTCAACTTTTATTATGGAGTAGATTGTACTTACAAATAAAAATCCCGTAAACAAAATAAAAATTTTGCCTACGGGAAAGTATAATTTTAGAAATTTATTTAAATGCTGCTACAACAGAAATTTTAGGGTCTGTTGAAACTTTACCTGCACCAATAGCAGGGCCGTTAATACCATAGTCGGCTACTTTAACACTAAAGTCTGATGTGGTGGTAATAGTTTTTCCGCTTACAACAACAGATGCAGTTGTAGTAACAGGTTTTGTTACGCCATGCATAGTAAGGTTTCCTTCTACAGTGGCCCTGTAAGTGCCATCTGTTTTAAAATTAACTTTGCTCAAATTGGTAATTTTACCTTTAAAAGTTGCTTTAGCAAATTTGTCAGAATCCATCCACATTGCACCATTAAAGTGCTCTTGCATTTTTGGATTAGAGAAAGAGAAACTTTTTACTATTGCTTCGAAAGCTATTTCACCGCTTTTTGTATTAAGGCTTGCAACTGCTGTTTTATTTTCAGCTTTTGGTAATGCATCCAATGTAGTCGTAGCATCAAAATTAATTGTAGCAGATGTAGTAGTTCTTTTCTTTTGACTAAAAGAAACAGCCGTGAAAGCTACTAATGACAAAAAGATAATTGTTTTTTTCATGTGTTTGATTTTATATTTGTTTTAAAAATTTGTTTGTTTATTTATAGCAGAACGAATAAAGTCTATCTTTTTTACTTCCAAAATCTCATTATATATCCCACCACTACACGAGCCTTTAATAGAAACACTGTCACCTTCCTTCATTTGTTTGGCTTCTTTTAAATGCTGCTGCTGAAATGCAAAAATGATAAAATTACCAGTTGCCGTATCAATCATTTTTATATTAATGGTAGTATCCGCCGCTTCAGCTTCACTCACCCTGCCATTAACAGTAATTATTTTTTCGGCATATTTTATATTTGCCAGGCTGTCATTCTTTTCAAACTCACCAATAAAATCCATTGCATTTACTGTAAAGGCTGCTTTACGTTCTTTAGTATCAGTAAATTTTTCATTAAAAATAAACCATACTGCAATGGCACCAGCCAGCAACAGTATAAATCCACCAATTAGTATTCTTTTAACCCAGGAAGTTTTCTTTTTTACAGTAATCATATTATTTAAAAAAGTAAAAATAAAGGAAAATATACAATGTTTAAACATTATTTATTAAAAATTTCCTTGCTTCACCTGTATAGAATCAAATAAAATTCATTTTTTAACTTAACTCCAACAGTATTCGCCTCCTGAAAGTAAATTTAAAAAAAATGAAATGTGCATAAAAAAGTGCAAAACGGGTGCATAAAACCAGCCTTAAAAATTTGGAAACTGGTAGATTAATATTGTACTTTTAGTTAAGAATTGAGAAGCGAAATACCATAAAAAGTAAAGAGTTACTCAAACGAAAGCATCGGGTTAGTAAGATACAGGTTTAAGCAATTAAACAGGTAGAAACAAAACTTGATGCTTTTTTTATTTTATTACTTTCAGCATAAATTACTAAAATTGCGTTTATAAATAATTTATGCCTTCAACACCTCACCGTTACTTTGTTCTTTACAAGCCTTTTAATATGGTATCGCAATTTATAAGCTCACACCAGGTGGGTTTGCTGGGCGACTTAAACTTTAATTTCCCCGACGGAACTCATGCCATTGGAAGATTAGATAATCATTCCGAAGGGTTATTACTTTTAACTACCAATAAAAAAATTACCCGTTTATTATTTTTAAGTGATACTCCTCACCAAAGAACCTACTTAGTTCAAATTAACAATGTAATAAGCCCGGAAAATTTACAAAGATTAAGAACCGGGGTAAGCTTTAAAATAAAAACAGGCATTATGTACACTACTTCGCCTTGTGAAGCAGTGGAAGTGGAAAATCCAGAAACGTTTTGCATATTGGAGCCAAGGCTTACTGGTTATCCGCCTTTTACCTGGCTTTTAATAACCATTACCGAAGGTAAATACCACCAGGTAAGAAAAATGATTGGTGCAATTAAACACCGCTGTAAAAGATTAATACGTGTGGGTATTGAAGACCTCGAACTGGGTAATTTAGAACCAGGAAAAATAAAAGAAGTAGATGAAGAAGAATTTTTTACAAAACTCAATATTATTAATTAACAGAAAATTAATTTTATATAGTCCGGCATATTAAAATTTTTGCACAATTTCGTTACAATAGTTGTTTTAAAAAGAAATGGCATTGAAATTGTAATTTTAAAAGCGACGATACGTCTTACACCTAAATCTTATCAAATGAAACTGGAGTTTTTTAAAAATATTCAATTCACCAAATTAATTAAAGCCGAAGGCAGGCTCAGGGAATTTAATTTTAGGAATCATTTGAGCCCTGTAAATAAAGATATATGCTCTATTAATGTAACTGACGACAGGGGCAACCGCATTATTTTTGAAATGCAAAAACAGGAAAGTGGCTGGAAAATAACCCAGAGTAAACTCCCTATGTGGATAATGGAAAATGAAAATAATTTCCAGGAAGTTATTGAAGAAGAATTAAAATAAAAATTAAAGAAAAACTACCAAACAAAACG
>NZ_JANPCM010000700.1:0-7347 GCF_031430955.1 Ferruginibacter sp. | reverse complement strand
GCTAATTTACAAAAGAAATTGGCATGCTGGGGGGCTGGGGATGCAGCCGTGGTTTTTATAAATTAGCAAAACGCAAAATTGATTAAGAAATGACAATGGTACGCTGAGGGGCAGAGGACGCAGAGGTGTTATTGATAAATTTTAAACAAACTGCTTGGTTACGTAACAAACCTAAAAGTTGTCAGCCTTAGTTTATCGAAGGCGGGCTCTTGCTGAATTAACCCGGTTTCGACAAGCACGACAACATAAGAGAATTTAATTAAAAAATGGTAAAAAATTATTTATAAATTTCCAGTAACCCATCGGGCAGCGTAACAAAAACTTTTCTATTTTTTATATCTACTTTCTCCAGACTGTCTTCATGAATAGGTATCAATGCTTCTTTACCATTGTACATAATACTGCATAAAATTTGATGCGGCTGTTCTATTACTTCTTCAATTACGCCAATTTCTTCACCATCATTTACCATCATAAAACCCAGCATGGCAATGGGTGATGATTTAGTGGCGAATTTTTTAAAATCTTCTTCTGCAAGCCAAACTTCTTTAGGTGTAAGTTTACGGGCTGCTTCCATAATATCAACGCCTTCTAATTTTATTACGGTTTCTGTATTACTTCTTATTTGTGCGGATTGTATAAAGTATGGAATGAAGCTATCTTTTTTCTCTTCTAAAAAAATGGCCTCTAAACCTTTTAGCGAAGTTTTTTTGCCGAGGTTATGTTGTAAAACCAATTCGCCTTTTAAGCCGGTGCTGGCGGCAAGTTTGCCTATTTTAAAATATTCGTTCATGAATTTTTATAATTGAAAAACTTATGGGTTACAAAGCGTATGGCAGTTTATTTCAAAATTTTTGCAACAGTAAAATCACAAATAATAATTTCATCAGGCTGACTAAGATAAGCAATCACGTATTTTTTATAAGTAATGCAACGATAACCAAGATATTTCCAAACATTATTGTAACCACAGGGCTTATGAACTATTCTTTCGTCAGAAAGCTTTTCAAAAAAAAGGAAAGCTTCGTCAACAAATTTCTTAGCTGTAGCCGGCAGTCCCTTACCTGCGATAAATAATGCAATGTCGGCAACAGCCTCAGCAGCCGGCTCCAGGATACTTACTTTCCTTTTGCCCATTTATCAATCATTTTATAGGCATGTTTTTTACCTGCTTCAAGTGTTAATTTTTTTACGGGAGCAGTTTTTTGTGCAGCAAGCAGTTGCAATTTTTCAAATTTCTTTTGTTCAATTACAACAAATCTTTTGTTATCAATTGTAAGTGTTCCCATTAATTTATTTTTAGTTATTCAAATTTAAAACAAAAAAACGGTTCCTGATAGTTATTATCATTTCTGCAAATTTGCCTGTTTTTAAAATATTTTTTAACCGCTGCGATAAAAGCTCAATAAAGATTTACTGTATAAGAGTGCGACGCCACTGAAGCCCAACAAAGAAATCCGGCCGGGGCCCATAAAAAAAGTTCCGCTAAAAAATAACGGAACTTAAATGAATTAACGGAACAGAGGTATTTTATTCTTCTGTTTTGGTTTCTTCTGTTGCTGGTGCATCTGCCTGTGTAGCTACTGCTACCGGCGCTTCTGCAACTTTGCGTACCACGGGTTGGTTACGTTTATCCATACGTGCTTTTTTATGGGCACCATGGCGCTTTGCAATATGAGCATCATGCTCACTGCTCCACTTCGTAAATTTCTCCATAGCCACTGCTTCATCAAACAGACCGAGGCCAACGCCACGCAGTAAATGCTTTAGATACAACACGCCTTTAAAAGAAAGGATGCGGCGTACAGTGTCGGTGGGTTGAGCACCTTTCTGCAACCAATCCAATGCTTTTTGACGATCTACCTGAATAGTGGCAGGAACCGTCAAAGGATTGTACGTACCTAATTTTTGAATGAATTTACCGTCACGAGGGCTTCTGCCATCTGCTACAACAATGAAATAGAATGGTCTCTTTTTTGAGCCATGTCTTTGCAGTCTCATTTTTACAGCCATAAAATAGAAATTTTTGGTTGTTAATAATAGGGTTTCTTCCTTAAAAAAGGTTTGCAAATATAACAACCAGCGGGGGATTAGCCAAATATTTGAAAATTCTTTGCAAACCGTTAATTTTTGAGGGTATTTTGTTGGGTTTATGCAATGATATTAGCAGGGAAAGTTAAACACAGGCGATATGGATTTTGGTTGCGCCAAAATTAGGGCTGGAAGCTGGAGCTTCCAGTTACCGCTTTCCCATACCGGGCATTTTACCCATCGGCATTTTGTTCATTATCTTCATCATGCCTTTCATTTGTTCAAATTGTTTTAAAAAGGCATTCAGTTCGGCAATATCTTTTCCGGCGCCCTTGGCAATGCGGAGTTTGCGGTTGGGATTTATAATATCGGGGTTGCGGCGCTCTTGCAAAGTCATGCTGTTTATCATGGCTTCTATACCTTTAAAAGAATCGTCGTTAATATCTACATCTTTTATTTGTTTGCCCACGCCGGGTATCATGCCCATTAAATCTTTAAGGTTACCCATTTTTTTAATCTGCTGCAACTGGGTTTTAAAATCTTCAAAATCAAATTGATTTTTGCGGATCTTCTTTTCCAGTTTTCTTGCTTCGGCTTCGTCAAATTGCTCCTGTGCTTTTTCTACCAAACTCACAATATCTCCCATGCCCAAAATACGCTGCGCCATACGCTCGGGGTAAAACACATCCAGCGTATCCATTTTTTCGCCGCTGCTGGCAAATTTTATGGGTTTGTTTACCGTGTATTTTATAGAGAGTGCGGCACCGCCTCTTGTATCGCCATCTAATTTTGTCAATACCACACCGGTAAAATCTAAGCGGTCGTTAAAGGCCTTGGCGGTGTTTACTGCATCCTGTCCCGTCATACTATCTACCACAAATAAAATTTCTTGTGGGTTGATGGCAGCTTTAATATCCGCCACCTCCTTCATCATTATTTCATCTACAGCCAAGCGGCCGGCAGTATCTACAATAATTACATTTTTGTTTTTTGCTTTGGCTTCTTTTATCGCATTCTGCACAATAGAAACCGCATCTTTATTTTCTCTTTCGGCAAATACATCTACACCAATTTGTCCGCCTAAAACTTCTAACTGATCTATAGCCGCAGGCCTGTAAATATCTGCTGCCACCAGCAATGGCGATTTGCCTTTTTTGGTTTTAAGATAATTAGCCAGCTTACCGCTAAAAGTTGTTTTACCACTACCCTGCAAACCTGCAATTAAAATAATGGCTGGCGCACCGGTGATATTAAATTCACTTTCGCTGCCGCCCATTAATTCAGTCAGTTCGTCCTGTACAATTTTTACCATTTGCTGACCGGGGTTTACGGCTAACAATACTTTTGAACCCAGGGCTGTTTCTTTTACTTTATCGGTAAACTCTTTGGCAATTTTATAATTTACGTCGGCATCAACTAATGCACGGCGAATATCTTTTACGGTGTTGGCAATATTAAGGTCGGTAATACGGGCCTGACCTTTAAGGTTTTTAAATGCGCCTTCTAATTTTTCACTTAACGAATTAAACATATTGATTTGTTTTTAAAAGAGGATTGCAAAAATAAGAAAATGAATAATGTCTTCAGCAAATCATTATTCAACATTTGCTTAGCCCCGTAATAACCGCTGACGGGGTTTGAAACCGCCGTCAGGGTTACGAACCACTCTTTATTTTATTCATTGCCCTAAAATTGTTTTAACCAAATTGCAGGGCAATTGTAAATTTGCTTTATGAATTTGGCTAAAAGCCCCGGCTACAATATTATTACAGAATGGCTTAAAAAAAACAACCGTACTCCATTTGCTTTTCAGCAACAAACCTGGCAACATATTTTAAATGGCAAAAGTGGTTTAGTAAATGCTCCGACTGGCTTCGGAAAAACATATTCTGTTTTTTTGGGAGCATTGATACAATTTATAAATGATTATCCTAAAAACTATCTCTCTAAAAAAAATAATGGCTTACAATTATTATGGATTACGCCATTAAGGGCATTGGCAAAAGATATTGCCCGTGCCATGAATGAAGTGATTGAAGCACTGCAGTTGCAATGGAAAGTTGGCATAAGAAATGGCGATACCGAAATAAATGAAAGAGCCAGGCAAAAAAGACAGATGCCGGAGATTTTAATTATTACACCGGAAAGTTTGCATTTGCAACTGGCACAAAAAGATTATCCAGATGTTTTTGCTTCTTTAAAAATAATTGCTGTGGATGAATGGCATGAGTTGATGGGAAGCAAGAGAGGTGTGCAGGTAGAGTTGGCTATTTCAAGAATTGTGAATGTGAAATATCGAATGGCGAATTGCGAATGTTCAATATGGGGTATATCTGCTACCATTGGAAATTTAGAAGAAGCGAAAGAAGTTTTATTAAGTCCATTGAAAAGATTTCAAAAAAACAGAGAGGCAAAAGCCCCCTCTTCGGGAGGGGATTTCGGGGAGACTGTTAAAGCTAACCTTCACAAAAAAACGGAAATCCATTCTATCTTTCCTGATGAAATAGAAAAATATCCGTGGGCCGGGCATTTAGGAATTAAATTGGTGGAAAAAGTTTTACCTATCATCAACAACAGCCGCACTACATTAATTTTCATTAATACCCGTGGCATGACGGAGATGTGGTACCAGGCTTTATTAAATGCTGCACCGGATTTAGCAGGAGCAGTTGCTTTGCATCATGGAAGTATTGAACAGGAACTACGTTTTTGGGTGGAAGAAAATTTACACACCGGAAAATTAAAAGCAGTTGTTTGTACAGCAAGTCTAGATTTGGGTGTTGACTTTCGCCCTGTTGAAACAATTATACAGGTTGGTTCGCCAAAAGGCGTAGCAAGATTTTTACAAAGAGCAGGCCGCAGCGGCCACAGCCCCGATGCAGTAAGTAAAATTTATTTTTTGCCTACACATAGTTTAGAGCTGGTGGAAGCTGCTGCATTAAAACAGGCAGTAGAAGAAAATTTTATTGAAAGTAAAACGCCGCAGTTACTTTGCTTTGATGTGCTGATACAATATTTGTGTTCCATTGCTATATCGGATGGATTTTTTCCGGATGAAATTTTTGAAGAAGTAAAAAGCACTTATTGCTTTGCAGAAATAACCAGGGAAGAATTTCAGGAAATTTTATTGCACATCACTGCAGGCGGCAAAGCACTGGCACAATATGACGAATATAAAAAAGTAGAAATTTTAGAAAACGGTTTGTATAAAATTAACAACCGCCGCACTGCCATGCGGCACCGCATGCACATAGGCACTATCGTAAGCGATGCTATGCTGAAAGTAAAATTTTTAAGTGGTGGTTATATTGGTGTTATTGAAGAATGGTTTATATCAAGACTCGACCCCGGAGATTCTTTTACTATTGCAGGTAAAAATTTAGAGCTGGTAAGGATAAAAGATATGACGGTGATGGTGAAAAAATCTACCAGTAAAAAAAGTATTATACCCAGCTGGATGGGGGGAAGAATGAGTTTAAGCAGCAACATGGGTAAAAAATTAAGAGAAGCTTTAGCCGTAAGCCAGAAAGGCAATGTACAGGTAGAGGAGCTGCAGGTTTTACAACCATTATTTAATTTGCAAAAACAATTATCGCATGTGCCATTAGAAAATGAATTACTGATTGAGCACATTGAAACCAAGGATGGCTTTCATTTATTTGTGTATCCGTTTGAAGGAAGATTAGTGCATGAAGCAATGGCGGCAATATTATCTTACCGCATTGGTAAAATAACACCTATTACTTTTTCTTTTGCCATGAACGATTATGGTTTTGAATTATTAAGCGACCAGCCGATACCTTTAGATGACAGCAATGTGTATGAATTATTTACTGCCGAAAATTTATTTGAAGATATTCAACGCAGTGTGAACAGTACAGAAATGGCGAAAAGAAAATTCAGGGATATTGCAGTTATTGGCGGATTAATTTTTCAGGGTTATCCCGGCGAATATCAAAAAGCAAGACATTTACAAAACTCTGCTTCTTTATTATTTAAAGTTTTTGCCGAGTATGAACCTAATAACATTTTACTACGCCAGGCATATAAAGAAGTTTTTGAACAGCAAATGGAAGAAACAAGATTGAGAGATATGCTGCAAAGAATTCAGCAGAGTAAAATTGTAATTACATGGCCGCAACAACTAACACCATTTTGTTTCCCTCTAAAAGTTGACAGCTTAAGAGAAAATATGTCATCCGAAAAATTAGAAGACAGGGTGAAAAGAATGCAGGAACAGTTGGGAAAAGACAGTTGATAATGGGCATTTTGCAATTTCCGTTTTTATTTTTGCTACCCCATACAAATAAAAAATTATTATTGAATTAAAAATTCAATGTACTAAATGCCATCATTTATAAAACATACCATTAATAAAAACGATTTTATTTTAAGCTGTAACAGAACGGTGTTTTGGGAGCAGGAAAAAATATTAATTCTTTCTGATCTGCACTTAGGTAAAACCGGCCATTTTAGAAAAAGCGGTATTGCTGTGCCTGCGGCTGTAATGAAAGAAGATATGCAGCGCCTGGTAAGTACCATTCAGTTTTATAAACCGGCATTAGTGGTAATTGTAGGCGATCTTTTTCACAGTGTAGAAAATAAAGAACACGAATTATTTTTAAAATGGCGAAATGATATGCTGCATGTGCCGATGCTTTTAGTAAAAGGCAATCATGATATTGTACCGGATAAATGGTATGCAGATGCAAACATTACCACCGAAAAAAAAATGTGGCGAAAAAATAATTTTGTATTTGTGCATGATGTGGAAGATGTACCGGAAGAAGATATGAATGAAACCGATTACTTTTTTAGCGGACATATACACCCTGCAGTAACTATGAGAGGTTTGGGCAAACAAAGTCTGCGTTTTCCCTGTTTTTATTTTACACAACATTATGCAGTGTTACCCGCTTTTGGAAAATTTACCGGGACTTACCTTATAGCACCTGCAGCAAAAGAAAAAGCATTTATAATAGTTGAAGATAGTGTGTTGCTGCACAAACAATAATCATACCTGTTACTTTCTCTTTTTAATTAAAGATTGAAACGAAATTATTGTTCTGTAATTTAGTGTATCAATTTTTTTCTTCAACAGATTCAACAATGGATAACAGTTTTTTTATTTACCTGGAACAACTGGAATTAATAGGATTTTTTTCTGGCTATTTATTTATTTACCTGCTGGTTAAATTTATAGTAACCCATTTGTTACAAAAGAGAATTGTTACTTCAAACTTAGCTAACCTTTTACCTTACAGTTATGCAGTAGTTGGTCTTTTATTTGCAGGCTACCAGTTAAAAAATTTATAT
>NZ_JANPCM010000699.1:0-2462 GCF_031430955.1 Ferruginibacter sp. | reverse complement strand
TATAAAAAACTGGCCGGCAAAACAAAATTTGACAAACCGGCAAACTGGAAGGGGGCTTTTCAATTATTGATTGGCCTAGTGGAAAAATCGAAGCAGAAACGGAAAGTGATCTTTATTGATGAATTGCCCTGGTTTGATACTACTAATGCAGGCTTTATTCCGGCGCTGGAGCATTTTTGGAATCATTGGGCATCGGCAAGAAAAGATGTGGTATTAATTGTTTGCGGCTCCGCTGCTTCGTGGATGATCAATAAACTTATCAATAATAAAGGCGGCCTGCACAACAGGGTTACTTACCGGTTAAAAATTGTACCGTTTACCCTGTATGAATGTGAGTTGTTTTTAAAAGCAAAAGGTTCGGTGCTCGACAGGTATCAAATAACACAACTGTATATGGTATTAGGCGGAATACCATTTTACTGGGAGCAGGTACAGCGGCGTTTAAGTTCGGCACAAAATATTGAACGTATTTGCTTTTCGCAAAATGGATTGTTGCGTACGGAGTTTAATAATTTGTTCAGTTCGTTATTTACAAATTGGGATAAGCATGTAAGTGTTGTGCAGGTACTGGCAAAAAAAGCGGCCGGGCTTACAAGAGATGAAATTGTAAAAGGTGCAAAACTGCCTAATGCAGGTAGCACCACAAGAATACTTAATGAACTGGAAGAAAGCGGGTTTATAAAAAAGTATGTACCGTTTGGTAAAAAAATGCGTAACAGTCTTTACCAACTGGTAGATTTTTACACGCTTTTTTACATGCGGTATTTAAAAGATGTACAGGCCGATAATAAAAATAACTGGCTTAACAGTATTGATACACCTAAACACCGGGCCTGGAGCGGTTATGCTTTTGAACAGGTTTGCCTTTGCCATATTGAGCAACTGAAAAAAGCACTGGGCATTGGCGGGGTTGAAACATACAGTTCATCGTGGCGAAGTGCAGCAAAGGACGGAGGGGCGCAAATAGATTTGGTAATTGATAGAAAGGATATGGTGATTAATTTATGTGAAATGAAATTTTCAATTAATCCTTTTGTTATTGAAAAAAAATACGCCATGGAGTTGAGGAATAAAATGGGAATTTTTAGAAAAGAAACAGGCACAAGAAAAGCCTTATTTCTTACTATGATAACCACTTTTGGATTAAAGCAAAATGCACATTCAAGCGGCCTTGTGCAAAACGATTTAAGATTGGATGCATTATTTAAACGGGTTGATTATGGCTTGCTGCAATAAAATTTGACTTGGCTATAACTACCTATTTTTTACTAGTTATAGCCAAACTAAAAGTAACGGTAATTTTTAAACAGGTAAATACTCATGCTTACTATTGGAATTTTAGGTTTAGGCGAAGGCCGCAGTACCATTTCTGCAGCATTACAAAGCAGTAAAGTAAATCTTAAAATGATTTGCGATGCCAATACGGAATTGTGTGTGCAACGGGCCGATGAATTTAAAATGTATGAGTACACTACCGATTATAATGAAATGCTGAACGATGCAGCAATAGATATCATTGCTATTTATACACCCGATCATTTACATGCCGAACATATAAAGCAAGCCTTGCTGCACAACAAACACGTTATCTGCACCAAACCTTTTATTGATGATTTAAGCAAAGCAAAAGAATTAATAGACTTACAAAAGCAAAGCGGTAAAAAAGTTTTTGTAGGACAAAGCTCCCGTTTTTTTGAACCTTATAAAAAGCAGCGTAAAGATTTTGAAGAAGGTGTTATTGGAGAACTGATAACCATCGAAAGTCATTACAATGCCGATCACCGCTGGTTTTTAGAAAAGAAATGGGCGCTGGAAAAATCTTTTAAATGGTTGTATGGTGGCTTAAGCCACCCGGTAGATTTTATAAGATATTATTTACCCAACATTGAAGAAGTGATGGGTTATGGTATGATAAGCAGCAACGGCAAAACCGCAGGTTTAAAAAATGAAGACACAATGCATTTTATTTTTAAAGCCACCGACGGAAGAATAGCAAGAGTGAGTGGCAGTTACACCGGCCCAACACAACCCACCAAAAGAGACAGTGGTATGAGTTGCGTCTTACGTGGTACGCTAGGTGCAAGCCAGGCCGACTATCACGAATTACGTTATGCCGTAACAACAAAAGAAGGAGAAGAAAAAATAATTACCTGGGGCAACAGTACTTTAAAATATTATTTCCGTTTCGAAGGTCAAAGTCATCATGCCGGCGAGTACCAAAATTATTTAGAATATTTTATTGATAGCATCGAACAAAATTTTATTGCTTTTCCCGATTTAAAAGAAGGCATTGGAACGGTTGCATTGTTGCAGGCGATGGACAGGAGTTTGCAAACGGGATTGCCGGTAAAAGTAAAAGATGTTTTAGAGGAGTACGGACTTTAAAAACTGTCAGGCTGAGCTTGTCGAAGCCGGGTTGCGTTAGAGAAGAACTAGCTTTTAGCATAAACCCGCCTTCGACA
>NZ_JANPCM010000698.1:0-4551 GCF_031430955.1 Ferruginibacter sp. | reverse complement strand
TGAAAAGCGTCTCTGCCTTGCTCTTCGAGATAATCTACTAATTCGTTAGGTTCTTTTATTTGGTAACACTCTTTCATTGTGAAGTTTGTCAAAGCTTGCCGCTAACGCATGTATTGATGCTATAAAACACTAATCTAATTACAAACCTGTGTCGCTTTTCAATATTTTAATGTTATACATTTTGTATTGTTTATAGCTTAAACGCATTTTGACTTTTTTAAGCTTTGTATAATTTTCTTAGATTTCTTTCCTAAAAAAATCACATTGAAATTACACCGCCATCAACTCATCTCCGCAAAACATTTATGAAAATACGGTATCGTTTCAATGCCTTTATAAAAATTATCAAGGTTAAATTTTTCGTTGGGGCTGTGCAGGTTATCACTGTCTAACCCAAAACCCATAAACACAATTTTAATACCCAGCTCTTTTTCAAACAAAGCACAGATAGGGATACTGCCACCACCACGTACAGGGATAGGCGTTTTTCCAAAAGTGGTTTCCATGGCTTTGGCAGCGGCTTTGTAGGCTTTGCTGTCAATAGGTGTCATGTAGGGTTCGCCGCCATGATGCAGGCTTGCTTTTATAGTAACATACGGTGGCGCTATCTTTTTTAAATGATTAATAAGAAGGTCGGTCATTTTATCTGATGTTTGATTGGGTACTAACCTTGCACTTATTTTTGCAAAAGCTTTACCGGGCAAAACTGTTTTGGCGCCTTCGCCGGTGTAGCCGCCCCAAATACCATTCAATTCTAAAGTAGGCCGTATGCCTGTTCTTTCATTAGTGCTGAAACCTTTTTCGCCCCACAATTCTTTTACACCCAGATCATCCGCATATGCTGCTGCATCAAAAGGAGCAAGCGCCATTAATTTTCTTTCTTCATCTGTTGCAATGGCTACATCATCATAAAAACCAGGAATAGTAATGTGGTTATTTTCATCATGCAGTGATGCGATCATTTTTGCTAAAATAGTAATAGGGTTTGCAACGGCGCCGCCATAAACACCACTGTGTAAATCACGGTTGGGTCCTGTTACTTCCACTTCGATATAACTAAGGCCACGTACACCAATATCAATACTGGGTGTATCTAAACTTATCATGGCGGTATCACTTATCAAAACTACATCCGCCTTTAATAATTCTTTATGCGATTTTACAAAGGTGGCCAAATTAGGGCTGCCCACTTCTTCTTCACCTTCAATACAAAATTTAATATTGGTGGTCATGCTGTTTGTTTTAACCATTGTTTCCAATGCTTTTACATGCATGTAAAATTGTCCTTTATCATCGCAGCTTCCTCTTGCATAAATTTTACCATCTTTAATTAACGGATCAAAAGGGCCGCTGTTCCATAGTTCTAAAGGATCGGCGGGTTGCACATCGTAATGCCCGTAAACTAAAACGGTTGGTTTGGTTGGGTCAATTATTTTTTCGCCATAAACTAATGGATGGCCTTCGGTTTCGTAAATTTCTACTTTATCTGCACCGGCTTCCAGCAATCTTGCTTTAACTGCTTCGGCGCATTTTATCATATCAGTTTTATGTTCGCTTTTAGCGCTAACACTTGGTATGCGTAACAGTTCTAACAACTCGTTTAAAAAACGGTCTTTGTTTTGTGCTTGATAATCTTTCCAGGCTTGCATAAATAGTTTATTGGTTAATTTGTTGAATGTTGAATGTTGAATGTTGAATGTTGAATGTTGAATGTTGAATGTTGAATGTTGAATGTTGAATGTTGAATGTTGAATGTTGAATGTTGAATGTTGGAAAAATCCGATAACGAAAGTAGTGGATTTTGATGGTAAATTCTTTACCAAAATTTTGTATAAAAAAATAATTTTTGTAGTAGATAATGCCCTTAAATTTGCGCCAGATTGTTTGTCAATTTATCAGCCTTTGTTATAGTTGTACTTTTCAGCAAGTGCCTCGCTAACAAAGGCTGAGCCAATTTAGGTAAACAGCATGTTGAATTTTTTATGCCGTATAAGATATACAATTCCTGCAAGGCAATAGAAAGCCGCCGTAATTGCCAGCATCCATTTTATGGCAGCGCATATTACCGTAATTAATGCAACAGTGTTTGATACATTGCCCGATAAAGTAAACAGCATCCCTGCATTTTCTGCAATATCTAAAATACCTGCTGCTATTGCGCCATTTGCAATTAATAAGCCCGTGTTACTGTTTTTTATTTCTGCAATTTTTTTGCAGGTAAAAAATAAAAATGTAGCGTAGAAAGCCAAAAAAATAAAATCGTAGTACGTATTATTTTTTGCAACAGTAATATTGTTGTTAGGTTCCCATGCATTAATAACACCTGCAGTTTTAGTGGTGTTATACGCAAATTCTAAATTAAGGATGCCGCATGGCGTGGCGGTTGTTTTTAGTGTGGCACTGGTTTTACCCATTACATATATCATTACCATTGTGCCAACAAATAAAAAAGGCAGCAGCATTTTCATTGGTTGAAGATAATATTTCTTTCCGGCATATTTATGCAGCCGGTGCTATTACCAGTCTTTTAATGATACTGCTTCTTTTTCTTCGGGGAAATATCAATCTGTTCCTGGTTTTGTAAAATAATTTTATGCTGGTTGTTATTATTGTAACTGTTTATGCAGGATAAATTAATTAAATGGGAACGGTGTATCCTTATAAAACCTTTATCCGATAAAAGCTCATCAAACCATTTTAATACTTTGGCAACTACTAATGTTTTCCTCCTGCCTGTGGCCTGACAGGCATTTGCAAAAAACAATTTGCTGTAATTACTGATGGCTTCTATCCGTATAATATTACTGATGGTTATCAGCTCAGTTCCGGTGCAGGTGGGCAGGATAAAAATATCAGGTGGCGATGCAATGATTGCTTTCATTTTTTTAAAATTTAGTTAGTTATTTGCAATTGCTGCATTGATATTTATTATTTGATAAACCATTTTCTTTAACCCGTTGTCCAATTTATATTATGCAGGGGTATTAATTTTTCTGCAGTTATTTCTTTTACTTTTCTGCTGTACCCAAACGTTTTAAAAGTAGCTCATTTTATTTCTTCATCTTGTACTGGTGCTTATATACAGCTTAACATGTTGTGTTAGCGTATCTGTGCATCGCTTATTTTATAAACACAACTTGTCCCGCTTTTACCCTAGATTAGCTACACTCATTAACCCGCCGCTGCATAGCTGTACCAGAACAGAAGTAAACATGCAAAAAAGTTAATTCCTGACGCAACGGACAGACATACCCACTTCAAAACTGGTGTTGTTGGTAGTGCCAACCTCCCCATTAGTATTGTTTAGACCGTGTGAAAAAGCATGGCTGGGGTCAGTCGATGTAGAACTCCACCAGTTACCTTGTATGCCAAGACCATTGAATTGATCAAAGCTTACACCGTAACGTATCCCGCCAGGAAGACCTGTGAAGCCGCTACTATTTGTTGCTTCTCTATTTGGGCTTAACCAATTTATAGTGCCTGTTTCTTTCATTCTACCACCAGCAATTACAAATCCACCTAAGCAGTTAACTAATGTTGTCCACTCTGTTTCAGTTGGAATATGCCAACCCACAGGGGCAAGGCCCCTTGAATCATTTACCGCATACCAGTTGTATAATTTACCATAGGTTATTCCGTTTAAACTATTATTTGCATAATAACACCATGCGCCGGTAGTTGATGTCCTCCAAGCATCATCGGTTGTAACTTGCGGTATAGGGTCTCCGTTGCGGTAAGTAGTTACATCCAGGTTTTTAAGCATCCAGTCCTGGGTGCAAATGGTAACAAACGGGATACAGTTTTCGTCAATTTGCCCGTTACAGTTTTCGTCAATGCCATTGTTGCATATTTCAGTGGCACCAGTGTTAATGGCTGCATCATTATCATTGCAGTCATCCTGGTTACCATTAGCACAGGGGTTAACTTTTGTATAGCCATCGCCATCTGCATCGGGTACAATATCCCCATGCGCTGTATGTGCCGGCAAATCATTAATATTTATGTTGATGGTATGCCAGTTGCCGCTTCCCGTTCTGTGGCAAACATCAATTTTTGTTGAATTGCCTTCTGCAGCAGCAATGCTAATTTCTTCCGGTAGTTTTTCGTAGAAAACTTGTTTTTTGCAGGAAAAAAATAACAGCATGCCCAGTAATGGTAATAATAGCTTTTTCATTTTATTTTATTTATATGATTAAAAAATATCCCTTTGGTACCGGAGTTGCTTAATTATGATTTATACTTTTTGTATACACAATTTCCTTATTGAGTTTATTTTCTATTGCCACCGATACGATACATTCATTAACCTGCCGCTGCATATCTTCAACTGTGTGTGGCTTTTTCAAAACTTTGTTCCATTTATTTATAAACAGGTTATTAATTTTACTTCACTTATTTCTTTTCTTTTTCTACTATTTCCAATCTTTTCAATAAAAGTTCATTTTGCTTCTTCAATGCCTCTATCATTACCTGTTGCTCTTGTATAGCTTTTACAATGGGTGCAATAAAATCGTTGTACCGCACACTGTACATACCTGCATCGTCTTTGTT
>NZ_JANPCM010000697.1:0-4407 GCF_031430955.1 Ferruginibacter sp. | reverse complement strand
TCACTTTCTTCTGCATCTGAGAAATAAGTAATGGCCTGTGGCACTGTTATTAATAAATTTTGGGTGGAATATTTTTCTTTATGAAATTGTATAAAATCGGCGACGGAAAAATGCTGCAGCAGCTCTGCAATATCCCAAAAGTCTTTCTTTTTTCCCCTGCCCAAAATGGCCTGCACTTTCATGGCAATAATATCTTCGGTGGAGAACATCCTTATGCCCTCAATATTTAATAAGGGCCTGATTAAAATATGAGGATGGCGGATGATGTCAATTTTTACATTATCTACAAAACAAAAAATACCAAAACGGGGAGGTTTCTCTTCCATAATAAATTTATCGAGAAATTTATTCTTTAATGCTTCAACAACAGTTGTATTCTCAAATGGTATATTTGAAAATAAATCTAAATCCACAGATACACGGTGGCCATATATAAGTGACAGTGCGGTGCCGCCAACTAATGAAAAGTGTTGCAGCTCCGGCATTTTTATTAGTTTTTCTAATACGGAAAAAGTGTTGGGTTCAACTGTCTCAAGGTGTAGCATCTAAAGTCTTTTAGCGGTCTGTTAATTACTGCGCTTGCCAGGTACATTCTTGTTTCCGGTAAAAATTTTGCATTCAGCAAAGCTTCTGTAACTTTTTCATCGCCATAGAAGCGGCGGCAATTTCTTATATCCTCCACATCGCCACGCTCAAAAACACGTTCTATTACAAAGTTGGCTTTTGCATCGTAGTCGATGTTTTCAAAAACCACATCCCAAAAAATACGTTTATTAAATACAGGTTTTAGTTTTTCTGCCATATTATAAAGATACAACAGAATTTATTTATCAATCTTCATGAGACAAAGTCTCAAAACCATTGCACCCCCGTTGGAGACCATTATGAGTTAATCCATCACTTCATACACATTCATGACAGCGGCTTTGTTTTTTAAACTTACTTCACCCACTTTTTTACAATTAAAAGATTCTTTTACTTTTTGATAGGCAGCTTCATTAATGATGATCTGGTTTTCTTTTGCAACAGATTGTAAACGTTGTGCAATGTTTACGGTATCGCCTATAACGGTGTAATCTAAACGGCGCAGGCTGGCTGCACCAATATTGCCCGAAATCATTTCGCCGCTGTTAATACCAATAGAAACTTTTGGTGTAAAAGAAATATGATTTACTAATGGAGGTAATTTTTCAATTTGTGTTCTTACAGCAAGGCAGGCATCAATGGCTTTATCTAAATGATAATCGCCACGGAAAACCGCCATTACCGCATCGCCTATAAATTTATCAATATACCCGCCCTGTGCAATAATTTCTTTTACCATTACATCAAAATACTTGTTCAATAATTTTACAACAGTATCGGGTGTTTCGTTTTCGCTGATGGAAGTAAAGCTGCAGATATCAATAAAAACCACTGTGGCTTCTACTATTTCATTAGCCACTAATGAAGATTCAAATTCACGGCTGCCCATAAAATTGAGAACCGTTTCATCTACATACATCCTTAAAATGTTATTTTCTTTTATTGCTTTTAATGTTTCTTTTATTTGTAAAACATGGTGAATTGTTTTTTCCATGGTTACCGAAAGGTCTTCAAAATTAATGGGCTTGGTAATAAAATCGAATGCACCACGGTTCATAGCAGTGCGTATGTTTTCCATATCGCCGTAGGCAGAAACAATTACCGATTTTATTAACGGGCTCGATTCGCTCATGCGGCTCAGCAATGTTAGCCCATCCATCTCCGGCATATTAATATCACTTAATAAAATATCAATATCGGGGTGCTGCTGAATTTTATCCAGTGCATCGTTACCATTTACAGCAAAAACAAATTCATATTGCTGCTCCCGTATTTTTTGACGGAATTTTTGTTTGATGAGCATTTCCAGATCAGCCTCATCATCGGCTACTAATATTTTTGCCATCAGTTGGTGGGTTTAAGTTTTTCTTTTAATGCTGTAAAATCAACCGGTTTGGTTAAAAAATCATCGGCACCCAGTTCTTTTGCCATGTTAAAATTTTCTGCATCGCCATAAGCCGTTATCATCATTACTACCGGTGGTGGCTTGTGGTATTTTTGTTTGATGTGTTTCAGCAGTTCCAGTCCGCTCATGCCCGGCATGTTTATGTCGGATAAAATTAAAACAGCTTCATGTTCATGCTGGTTTAAATAAATAAGTGCATCTTCTCCTGAAAAAGCGAAAATAAAATCCATTTCATTGCTTCTTATTTCCTTTCTAAAACGTTGTTCAAAAAGTGTCTGTACATCTTTTTCGTCATCAACTACTAAAATTTTCATTCGATTTATTTAAGGTTTATGCTGGTAAATGAATGGTAAACTGCGTGCCTTGGTCAACTTTAGTTTCTACTTTTAATTCGCCGCCATGTGCTTTAATAATATCGTAACTAATGCTTAAGCCTAAACCTGTTCCTTCACCCGTAGGTTTGGTGGTAAAAAAAGGTTGAAAAATTTTATCTACTACTTTTTGCGGAATACCGCTGCCGTTATCTTTTACTGAAATTAAAATTTTGCCCTCATCCGCTGAAGGGGAGCTGAGCTTTTGTGTAGTTACAGATACTGTTGGTTCGTAGGTTTCACCCTCCTTTAGGGGATTGGGGCTTTTCTTTTTTTCTGCAACAGCATAAAAAGCATTGGTAATTAAATTTAAAATTACCCTGCCAATATCCTGCGGAATGATGTTGATATTACCAATGCTTTCATCATAATCTGTTTTTAATGTGGCATTAAAAGATTTATCTTTTGCCCTTAAGCCATGATATGCTAAGCGTAAATATTCATCGGCCAATGCATTAATATCGGTGGGTTCTTTTTGTCCGCTGCTTTTGCGGCTGTGCTGCAGCATACCTTTTACAATAGCATCGGCACGTTTACCATGATGAATTATTTTTTCTTCATTATCTGTAACGTCTTTTGCTAATAGTTTTACTTCTTCATAATTGCCTTTTTCAATTTCCACATTCATTTCTGCCAGCAACTCTTTATTTACTTCGCTGAAATTATTTACAAAGTTTAATGGGTTTTGAATTTCATGAGCTATACCTGCAGTGAGTTCGCCAAGGCTGGCCATTTTTTCGGCCTGTATCAGTAATGCCTGTGTAGATTTTAATTTGTTCAACGTTTGCTCCAGTTCTTCTTTCTGTAAAGTGAGTGCGGCAGTACGTTCGGTTACCTGTATTTCTAATGCTGCTTTTATTTTTTCGTTGATCTGTATTTCCTTTTCTATCTCCAGTATTTTCTTTTTTTCATCATCCAGGGCTTTTCTTTGTTTTTTTGTAATGAGCCACATGGCCAGTATCCAAATAAAGGCAAACGAAGAAGCTGCACTAAAAACATTTCTCCATTGGGTATAAAATGGAATACTTATTAATTTGGTTACACTGGTAACAAATGAAATAACGATTAGTGGCAATACAGAATATATAACTGATCTGGCAGCAAAAAATTCTTTTTTAATGAGTACCCAATATACAAATGCAAATGCCAGTGCATGGCTTAACCAGGTTGCCACAGGTTTAATTTGCTTTATGGTTAAGCCTATTACTAATAATACAATGGCTGTACCCATTGCCATTACCAGCACCCTGTCTACCTGGGGTAATTGTTTTTGTGTTAGCAAGTTTTTACGCAGGTAGCGTACCAGTATTAAAATAAGTATGGGTTCTAATAACATAAATTTTATTGCAAAGCAGCTAGTTGCGGATAAAGTTAAAAACTATATGGGTAATAAAATAATAAACTCAGTTCCTTCTCCTTCCTTTGTTTCCACCTTCAATTCTCCGCCATGTGCTTTTACAATATCATAGCTTAAGCTCAACCCTAAGCCTGTGCCCTGCCCGGTTGGTTTTGTGGTAAAGAAGGGTTGAAAAATTTTGTCTAAAACTTTTTTTGGAATACCGCTGCCATTATCTCTTACTTTTATTTCTACCTTATCATTGATCTTTTTTGTACTTACTGAAACTGTTGGTTCGTATTGTTCAATGCCTGATTTTTTCTTTTCATCCACCACATAAAATGCGTTGGTAATTAAATTTAAAATTACCCTGCCAATATCCTGCGGAATAATGTTGATGTTACCAATTGTTTCATCAAAATCTGTTTTCATCGTTGCATTAAAAGATTTATCCTTTGCTCTTAGCCCATGATAAGCCAATCTTAAATATTCATCGGCCAGTTTATTAATATCGGTTGGTTCTTTTTTGCCACTGCCGCTACTGGAGTGCTGCAGCATTCCTTTTACAATTGCATCGGCACGTTTGCCGTGGTGGTTTATTTTTTCTTCGTTCGCAATTACATCATTTGCAATTTCTTTGGCATCTGCAATATTGCCTTTATCCATCTCGCCTTTCATCTCTACTAACAATTCTTTATTCACTTCCGAAA
>NZ_JANPCM010000696.1:0-3035 GCF_031430955.1 Ferruginibacter sp. | reverse complement strand
GGAATGCCCAGCCGCAAAGCATTACAGCTTTGTCCGCAAGCGATTGTATTAGGCGGGAGCCGCGGTGAGTACAGCCGCTACAGCCGCTGGGTAACACAAATTATTGCAGCCAAAGCACCGCTGTTTGAAAAGGCCTCTATTGACGAATTTTATATTGACTTAACAGGAATGGAAAAATTCTTTAATCCACTGCAATGGACAATTGATCTGAGAAAAGAAATTATTGATGAAACACAATTGCCCATTTCATTTGGATTAGCCAGTAATAAAATGATGGCTAAAATGGCAACCAATGCGGCCAAGCCTAATGGTTACCTGCAAATACCATTTGGAAAAGAAAAAGAATTTTTGGCACCGATGGCAGTAAATAAAATTCCGGGAGTGGGGGAGCATACTTATGAGCAATTAAAAGCTATGGGCATATTTACTATAAAAGACATCAGCGAAAGAACAGCCGAAGCATTGGAAGAAAGATTGGGTAAATGGGGCGTTGATCTGTGGTATAAAAGCCAGGGCATTCATAATGGCGAAGTGAGCCAGTACCACGAAGCAAAATCAGTTTCTACAGAAAATACTTTTGATGAAAATAAAACCGACATGTTTTTTTTAATGAGCGAACTGGTGCGTATGGTAGAAAGGATTGCTTATGAATTAAGACAAGATGGAAAAGTTGCCGGATGTGTTGCAGTTAAAATTCGTTATCCCGATTTTGAAACTACATCAAGACAAACTACTGTGCCTTATACCTGTGCCGATGACGAAATTATTCCTGTGGCTAAAGAGTTGTTTAATAAGTTGTGGAAGAAAGGCTCACCTATTCGGTTGATTGGCGTTAGGTTAAGCGAACTGACTAATGATGCCGTGCAAACTAATTTGTTTGATGATGTGGAACGGAAAAATGATTTATACAAAGCCATTGATAATGTAAAGGGCAGGTTTGGTAAGGCTTCGGTTAAAAGAGCCTCTTCAAATTAATATCGAATTTGTGAATATAAAATATCGAATGTCCTTAAATTTATAAAGTGCTCATCACATTCGCCATTCGCAAATTCGATATTTAAAAATTATTCTGCATCAATCAAATCATACAAAGTTTTTTTCTCTAAAATTTTTAATGTAGCATCTCTTGTAAAAGCCATGGCTTTATTTAAACCGCAGGTTGCTTCATTACAGTCTTTACATTTTTCATAAAAGTTTAAACTTACACAGGGTATCATGGCAATTGGGCCATCCACAATTCTTATGGCAACTGCCAGGGATGTTTTTTTTGGTGAGTTGGTTAAAAAATAACCGCCACCTTTCCCTTTCTTACTGTCTAAAACCCCTTTGTTTTTTAACTGCAAAAGGATACTTTCTAAAAACTTAACAGGTATTTTTTTCTTCTTCGCAATTTCAGAAATTAAAATTGGGCCTTCACCGTATTTAGAAGCAAGGTAACCAAGGGCTTTTAGGCCGTATTGAGTTTTTTTGGATAACATAGCAATTTTTAAAAAGCGAATATAAAAAATATTTTACAATAATAGTCTATTTAATTAGTAGAGTAAGTATATTTGTACTCTAAAATTTATTATTATGAGTTTACGATTAGGGGATATTGCTCCCAACTTTAAAGCAAAAACATCTTTAGGCGAAATTGATTTTTACGAATACTTAGGCGATTCATGGGGGATATTATTTTCTCATCCTGCCGATTATACACCGGTTTGTACAACAGAACTGGGGCGTACCGCTGCCTTAAAAGACGAATTTGCAAAGCGTAATGTAAAAGTTTTAGCATTAAGTGTTGATCCTGTTGATAAACATTTAAGCTGGATCGGTGATATTAATGAAACACAAAATTGTTCTGTTGAATTTCCTATAATTGCCGATGATGATAAGAAAGTTTCGGAATTATACGACTTCATTCATCCCAATGCATCGGCAACTGCAACCGTACGTTCGCTGGTGGTTATCGGACCGGATAAAGCGGTAAAATTAATTATCACTTATCCTGCATCTACCGGAAGAAATTTTGTAGAAGTTTTACGTGTGGTGGATTCTTTACAGCTTACTGCAAAATACAGCGTGGCAACACCTGCCAACTGGAAGGAAGGAGAAAAAGTTATTGTAGTGCCAGCAGTTAGCACCGAAGATGCACTTAAAAAATTCCCAAAAGGATTGGAGATTGTAAAACCGTATTTGCGTTATACACCGCAGCCGAATATTGATTAATCGGCCTTTATATTTTTTAGTTTAACCGCTCTGCATGAGCGGCTTTTTTTTGCCCAACCTTTTAAAATAAACTAAATAAAATTTTCTCTGCCAGTATATTTTACTTTTTATAATTGAGTAAAAAAAACCCCCACCAAAGAAATATACTTCAATAAATAATGTGTTGTTTTTACCCTTCCAATTAAAGACAGTTACAACTGTTATCTACAGAAAGTGGATACTCTCATAGTTGTTTTTACCCTACAAATTAAAGGCAGTTACAACCTTATGCTGCTTATGCTATTGCTAATGCAGTTGTTTTTACCCTTCCAATCAAAGGCAGTTACAACTGTGGCATTGGCAAAAAAATAGCATAGAACATTTTTTTATTTTATAAGAAAGGTAGTTACAAATAATCAGTCTATTACCTTTTAGAAAGTATTGTTGTATTAACCTTCAAATTAAAGATAGCTACAACTGTGACGTGGGAAAAAAATAGAAACTAAGTTGTTTAACCTTTCAGATTAAGGGCAGTAACAACAGACTTCAAATTATTGTGTCAAAATAAAAAAGTTGTTTTTACCCTTCCAATCAAAGGCAGTTACAACTTTTTCCTGTGCAGCGGAGCATATCTTTATTTGTCTTTCCCATCACAAAATAAAGACAGTTACAACACACTGCCGATGTTCGAGTGAAGAAATCTAGTTGTTTATACTCTTCCAAATAAAAGCAGTTACAACGTGTTTTTTAGCTGCGGAGCATTAGAGTTGTTTTTACCCTTCAAATTAAGGGCAGTTACAACTTTATATCGACTGCCCCGATCTGCCTTTAAGTTGTTTTTACCC
>NZ_JANPCM010000695.1:0-2614 GCF_031430955.1 Ferruginibacter sp. | reverse complement strand
CCGGCAACAGTTGCTGATGGATTGTAAACAATTTCTGCGCCATTCAATCCTAAACATCTTGCACCATCAGGAAAGTGGCGGTCGTAACAAATGTACACGCCCACTTTTGCATACTTTGTCTGAAACACAGGATAGCCGAGGTTTCCGGGTTTAAAGAAAAACTTTTCCCAAAAGCCTGAAGTGTGCGGAATATGATTTTTTCTGTACTTGCCCAGGTAAGTTCCATCGGCATCTATTACTGCGGCGGTATTGTATAACACTCCCGCCTGCTCTTTTTCGTACACCGGAACAATGATGACCATGTTGTATTTTTTTGCGTACGTGGCCATCAAATCTGTTGTAGGACCGGGAACAGTTTCTGCACTCTCGTACCATTTTTTATCTTGCCCCGGACAAAAATAGGGTGTGTTAAAAATTTCCTGCAAACATAAAATTTGCACGCCTTTTTTTCCGGCTTCTTCAATTAAAGGAATATGTTTTTGCACCATGGCATCAACAATTTCTTTGATGGTTCCTTCGCCTTCTGTTTTGGGTAAGGACATTTGGATGAGTCCTGATTTGATGATTCTTGGCATAGTTAAAAATTTTGCCACTATCTCCGCCAGCTGGCGGAGATAGTGGAGAAGATTATGTTTTGTTTTTTATCTAATTCAAATTTGAGAAACTTTAGACTCTATATTTTCTGTTCTACTTTATTTCGTTTTATAAATTTACCGAATCCTTTTTCAATTTTGCATTCATTGTTTTCAATGGCAACTTGTCCCCGTAACAAAACTGTTTTTACTTTACCTGTTACTTCCCATCCTTCGTAACCACTGTAATCTACATTCATGTGATGAGTTTTTGCAGACAGAATATGTTTTTCTTTCGGATCAAAAATCACAAGGTCTGCATCGCTGCCCACAGCAACAGTTCCCTTGCGGGGAAACATGCCAAATATTTTTGCAGGATTGGTGCAGGCCACTTCTACATATTTATTCAGTGTAATTTTATTTTTTGCAACTCCTTCGCTGAATAATAATTCCATACGGTTTTCTATTGCAGGATGACCATTGGGAATTTTACTAAAATCATCTTTGCCCATTAATTTTTGCTCCCATTTAAAAGGACAATGATCTGTTGCCACCACCTGTACCAACCCTTGATTTATTCCTGCCCATAAAGTTTGCTGGTCTTTCTTTTCTCTCAGCGGTGGGCTCATTACCCATTTGGCACCTTCAAAATTTTGTTCGTAAAGCGATGCATCTAAAATTAAATATTGTATGCAGGTTTCTACAAATACTTTTTGATTTCTTTTTGTTGCATTGCGTACGGCATTCAATGCGCCTTCGCAGGTGAGATGAACAATGTAACCGGGGCAACCGGTGTAGTTACTCATATCCACAAAACGTTCGCTGGCTTCTGCCTCGGTAACTTCTGGCTGAGAAAGATAATGGTAAAGCGGAGAAAGTTTTCCTTCGCCACGATGTTTTTGGGTGAGGTAATCAATCATATCACCATTTGTAGCATGTACATTAATTAAGCCGCCATGTTTTTTTACTTCTTCCATCAGGCCAATCATCTGCCTGTCGTCAATCATTAGTGCCCCTTTATAAGCCATAAAAGTTTTAAAAGAAGTGATTCCTTCTTTTTCTATAAAATCTTTTATTTCTGTTTTTGTATCGTCATTAAAATCGGTAACAGCCATGTGAAAACTGTAATCGCCTACGCAATTATTATCGCTCCTGCTTTTCCATTCATCCAAAGCCGCATGCAAACTTTTGCCTTGTTTTTGTAAAATAAAATCTATAACCATGGTAGTGCCGCCAAATAATGCAGCCCTTGTGCCGGTTTCATAATTATCAGATGAATATGTTCCCATGAAAGGCATATCTAAATGCACATGTGGATCTATGCCGCCGGGAAAAACTAATTTGCCTGAGGCATCGATAGTTTTATCTGCTTTTAGATTCAGATTTTTACCGATGGAAGAAATGGTTTCATCTTCGATAAAAATATCCGCTACATAATTATCTGTAGCAGTGATGATATTTGCGTTTGTGATCAAAATACTCATGGCGTAATCTATTTCTTTGTTTGAGTTCTTGAAACTTCAATTGAAACCTCAGGTTTTTATTTTTTATCTTGATATCACAAATGGTGATTTCAAGTTTTCTCTGATTCTCTAAGAACTCATCGCATTTTGTGATGAGATAGAATTTTTTATCATCACAAATTGTGATGATGAAATCTTTTTAAACCTCTCCTACCTTTTTCATCAAAACTTATCTTTCTTCATCAACAATAAATATACAACCCCGCTCACCAAAAACCCAACAAACCATGCATAATGATATAACTCCGAAATCCATACAGGAAATGCAGTTGATGAAACTAATTTTATCTGCAATAAAAACCCTGGAATATTTGGCAGAATGCCACAGAGCAAAGCAGTGATGGCTTTACTATTAAAGCCATTGCCATAACTGTAACTGCCGCCATGTTTATACAAATCATCCGCTACTAAATTTTTCCTTCTTATAAAAAAATAATCTGCAATCATAATGCCGCCAACAGGGCCAAGCAAACTGGAGTAAGCCACCAGCCAGGTAAAAATATAACCATCGGGGCTTGC
>NZ_JANPCM010000694.1:0-2793 GCF_031430955.1 Ferruginibacter sp. | reverse complement strand
CTGTAAAAAAACGTCTAACTATAAAACTAACATTAAAAATACAGTATGAATCTTTTTAGAATTTTCCATTGCATTCTTTTTATTTCTTTTTCAATTACTTTAAATGCACAAATGCCAGGCGGAGGCCGTGGACAAATGGGTGGCGGCCAAAACATGAATCTCGGTCATTTTTATGGTAAACTTGTTGACAGTGCTACCAATAAACCTGTTGAAGCCGCTTCGGTGCAGCTTATTCAAAATAAATTAGCCACAGTTACCAAAAAAAGAAAAGACGTGGTGGTTAGTGGTATGCTTACCACAAAAAAAGGAGAATTCAGTTTAGAGAACTTAGCCATAATGGCGCAGTATAAATTGAAAATAACTGCTATTGGCTACAAACCCATTGAAAGAAAAGTTGCCTTTGAATTAAATATGGCGGGAATGAAACCCGGCGACATGAGCGGTATGCTTAGCGCCGTGGATAAAGACCTTGGTAATATTAAACTTACTGTTGATGCACAACAACTGGAGGCTGTAACAGTAATTGCTAACAAGCCATTGCTTACCATGGGTATCGACCGTAAAATTTTTAATGTAGAAAGAAATCTTACCAGCGTGGGCGGTACTGCTGTTGATGTAATGAAAAATGTACCGAGCCTTAGTGTAGATATTGACGGTAACGTTACCATGCGTAATGCAGCACCACAAATATTTGTAGATGGCAGGCCAACTACAATGACTTTAGACCAGATACCTGCAGATGCTATTGCAACCGTAGAATTAATTACCAACCCCAGTGCAAAATACGATGCCAGTGGCGGCGGAGCAGGTATATTAAATATTGTATTGAAGAAAAACCGTAAAGCGGGCTATAACGGTAACGTTAGGGCCAGTATTGACAGCCGTGGAAGGCCGGGCTTTGGTGGCGATATAAATATTAAACAGCAAAAAGTAAATCTTTTTGCATCAGGTATGCTGGGTATCCGTAAATCTAAAAGCGAAGTAACAACTGAACGCACAGATTTTTTTACCAAAAGTGTAGCCCATTCTTTACAAAATAATAACCCGGTTAACACAGGTTTTTTTAGTTTTGGCCGCATGGGGATGGATTATTTTTTAAATAACAGAAATACAATTTCTATTGGTGGTAATGTTGTAAGAGGGCAGTTTAAAACTAAAGATTTTCTTACCAGCCTTAATGACACCACTTATGCGTCCTCTGTAGTAAACGAAACTGCCACACGTACATCAAACAGTATTGGTAATTTTAGAAATTATGGCAGCACATTAAGTTACAAACATAATTATGCTAAGGCCGGTAAAGAACTTACTGCCGATGCAAATTTCAATTACAGTAAAAACGATAACGAATCGGATAACGATCAAAAACAATTTGCCGGTAACAGCAGCCCCAAAGGATTAAATCTTTTTCAAAATACAACTGGCGGTGGTACTACAAAATTTTATACTTTACAAACAGATTACAGCAATCCTATTACTGCTAAAATGAAAATTGAATTTGGTGCAAGGGCTGCATTCAGAGACTTTAGGAGTTTTAATACCATTACTAATATTTTTAAAGATTATACCGGGCAAACTTTTTTTGGTAACAAAATTAATACTGATTATAAATTTACTGATGAAGTATATGCCGGTTATACCACTTTCTCCCAACAGCTTAAAAATTTAACTTACCAGTTGGGCTTAAGGTTAGAAAGCAGTAAGTATGATGGTAACTTAATTACAAAAGATCAAAAATTCAGCAACAGCTATCCTTTTAGTTTATTCCCCAGTGCTTTTTTTACTTACAAACTAACAGAGAAACAGGATATGCAGTTGAATTATTCAAGAAAAATAAACAGGCCTAACTTTTTTCAGCTGATACCATTTATTGATGTAAGCGATCCTTTAAACATTTCAAAAGGTAATCCTGATCTGATACCGGAGTTTACCAATCTTGCAGAATTGTCTTATCAAAATCAATTTAATAATAAGCATTCTTTTTTTACCACTGTGTATTTTCGTAATACCAACGATTTAATTACACGTTATCAATACCGTGATGTAAACCCCAACACTTCAATTTCTGACAGTGCAACATTTAATACTTACGCCAATGCCAACAGCAGTTTTACTTATGGTTTGGAGTTAACAGTAAGAGATAAATTTATCAGCTGGTGGGATCTTACAACCAATTTTAATTTGTATAAAACCGATTTAAAAGCAGGTAATATTCCGGGCAGTATTAATCAGTCGCTGGTAAGCTGGTTTGCAAAAATTAATAACAGTTTTAAATTACCTAAAAATTATTCTATACAGGTAAGCGGCGATTACCAGGCAAAAACTTTACAGCCTGCAAGCAGCAGTGGCGGCGGAGGCGGTGGTGGACGTGGCGGCGGAATGTTTGGCGGTGGTGGCGGTTTTGGCCAAAGCCAGCCCGGAGCACAGGGTTATATAAAACCAAACTACGGAATAGAAATAGCCATAAGAAAAGATTTCTTAAAAAATAATGCGGCATCATTAACCCTGCAAATGAATGATGTGTTCAGAACTAAATTAAATGCGACTCATGCGGAAAGTTCTTTTTTAATTTATGATACTCAACGCAGAAGAGATCCGCAGGTTGCCCGTTTAAGCTTTAACTGGCGCTTTGGAAAATTTGATGTAAACTTATTAAAGCGTAAAAATATGAGAGGCGAAATGGATAATATGCAAAATGCACAACAGGGAATGGGAAATTAGGAATGTGAATTATTACAATATTGTAAAATATTTTAAATATAAAAAAAGGTTGCCAAAAATGGTAACCTTTTT
>NZ_JANPCM010000693.1:0-5531 GCF_031430955.1 Ferruginibacter sp. | reverse complement strand
GTTTTAACTTTCGGGGTTTAAATTGTTTTTTAGCGACAATTGAAAAAACGAAAGTTGATTAAAATATTTTTCTTACTTTTTGCATTCAGTGATTAAAAAATACGCTTCAATAAAAGTTCCCCAGCGGTATGCGGTACAAGTGAGGCTGTTCCTTCCTTTTACTAAAAGAAAAGAACAACAGAACAAGTTCACAACACTGTTGAACAAAGAAATCCAGCTTGGCCCCCCGAAATAATAGGGGCAAGCAAAAAAATCACATTTCCTTATGCCCAATATATTTTCTCCATTTTTCAATCACTGCGTTCATATCTTCTGATATATCACTTTCAAAAAACATTTCTTTTTTAGTAACCGGATGAATGAAGCCCAGTTCTTTTGCATGTAATGCCTGGCGCCTGCATAAAGCAAAACAATTATCTACAAACTGTTTGTATTTTGTAAACACTGTCCCCCTTACAATTCTGTCGCCGCCATAAAAATCGTCGTTAAACAATGGATGGCCTATCAACTGCATGTGTACACGAATTTGATGGGTGCGGCCGGTTTCTAAACGGCACTCTACCAGCGTTACATAATTAAAACGTTCTAAAACTTTGTAGTGTGTAATGGCATCTTTGCCATGGTCGCCATCGGGGTAGGCGGTAAATAATTTTCTAAAACGCAGGTGGCGGCCTACGTGTGCAGTAATGGTGCCTTCGTCCTGGTCAAAATCGCCCCACACCAATGCAATGTAACGGCGGTGTACAGTGTGGTTAAAAAATTGTTTGGCTAAAAGCGTCATGGCGTTTTTATTTTTTGCCATTACTAATAAACCGGTGGTGTTTTTATCAATGCGGTGTACCAAACCAAAACGGTTGAGTTCTGTTTCATCCAGCTTTGGATTTTGCTGCAGTAAATAATACGCTACACCATTTACCAACGTACCATTGGGGTTGCCGCTGCCGGGGTGCACCACCATGCCTGCAGGTTTATTGATGATCATTAAATCATCATCTTCGTATTGAATATTCAGCGGAATATATTCGGGAACAATTTCGGATGATTCAGGTGAACGGTCATCGTACACCACAATTTTATCAAAGGCTTTTACTTTGTAATTATTTTTTACGGGCTTATCGTTTACCAATACCATTTCATCATCAATGCCCTGCTGAATTTTATTTCGGGTGGCGCCTTCAATGCGGCTCATTAAAAATTTATCAATGCGTAAAGGTTCCTGTCCTTTATCGATGGTGATAACGAGTTTTTCGTACAGCTCATCAATTTCCTGGATGTCTTCTTCTGTATTTTGTAATTCTTGCATTTTTTTTGTTTAGATGTTTAGGGTTTAGATGTTTAGAGGTTTAGGGGTTTAGGGGTTTAGTGTTTATTCTGAACCTGCATCCATTATCAATTATTCATTATTCATTATTCATTATTCATTATTCATTATTCATTATTCATTTCCTCTTGCTTTATCTTTGCAAATTAAAACATTGCAGTGGATAACCGTAAAGTGATATTTAAAGACCTGGGAATTATTGATTATAAAAAAGCCTGGGATTACCAGGAAGAACTGCTGCAGCAGAATGTTGCCATAAAATCGGCCAACAGAAAATTGCAGGAAACGTATGCTGCTTCAACTAACGACTCACCACTCACGACTCACGAAAAAACCACCAACTATTTTCTTTTCTGCGAACACCCCGCTGTTTACACTTTAGGCAAAAGTGGCAATATTGATAACGTATTAATGAGCGAACAAGAACTTGCGGCAAACGGTATTCAATTTTTTAATACCAACAGGGGAGGAGATATTACTTTTCATGGCCTGCAGCAAATTGTGGGTTATCCCATTTTAGATTTAGAAAATTTTTATACCGACATTGGTAAATACCTGCGGAATTTAGAGGAAGTAATTATTTTAACCATTGCCGAATATGGTATTAAAGGCGAAAGAAGCAGCGGCGAAACCGGCGTGTGGATTGAACCGGGAGTATTGGGTAAAGAAAGAAAAATTTGTGCTATTGGTGTACGCTGCAGCCGCTGGATAACCATGCATGGCTTTGCATTAAATGTAAATACCGACTTAAGTTATTTTAACAATATTATTCCCTGCGGCATACAAAACAAACAGGTTACTTCTATTGAAAAAGAATTGGGCAAAAAAGTAGATTATGAAGAAATGAAGAAGACAATTAAAAATAATTTTGAAAAAGTTTTTGAAGCGGAAGGGGAATGGTGAGTGGTGAAGGGTGAATGGTGAAGGGTGAATGGTGAAGGGTGAATGGTGAATGGTCAATGGTGAATGGTCCATGGTCAATGGTGAATAGATTGTAGAATTTTTTAAATGGAAGCCTGTAATATATAATTAAAACTGACAACAATTAATTAATAATAATAAAGCCATAATTACTATCCTATTTTTGCGGCGATGGGCTTTTTCCATCTTTGGAGATAAAAAATTTATTTCTTTCAATTAGTTTGCCGCTTTCGTACACTTCAAAATTAAACCAGCCTGCATGTATAAAATTTACTTTTTCAACTATCAGGTATTCTTCATGTAATTTATTTAATTCAAAAAGCGGCTGGTTATTTTCGTCGAAAAATTTAACGGTGTATTTTTTTGTTTCGGCACCGGGCAAATAAATTACCACATTATAATCTTTATTAGAAAAAATGCGGCGGCTTGGGTAAGTTATAATTTCTTCGTTACTGTTTATTGGCGGCAAATTTGTTTTGGGCTGAATTTTAAAATTAGGATTGCCCGGTATGTTAGGTGGCTGCTTTGTCCAGTTATCTTTAACCGAAAATGGATGCAGCGTATCTTCATCACTGTATTGCGAGGGTTCTTTTACAGGCCTTGCAATTTTACTAAACAGATAAGCGCCACCTTCAAAAGAAACAAAAACACGGTAATACATTTTTGTGTAGGGTGGTTTTACATCGGCATAACCGTTTTCTGCATTTTGTGGGCTAAGTACCGAACCAATAGTGGTATAATTTTTAAGACTGTCGTAAGAGCGCTGAATATTAATAGTGGTTAAAGGCGCTTTGTAATTATTTACCCAGCTCACTACAATTTGGCCACTGTAATTTTTTACGGTAATCGAGGGCAAAGTATCCTGTGCAGTAAGGGAAACTGCAATACCGGAAAAAAGTATAATTAGTAAAAGTGAAACCCTTTGCATAATTGGTTAACGTGGTAAGCGCTTAAAAATTTTATCAGCAAATATAAAGCGATGTTGCAAATTAGAATAATAAAGTACCGGCAGGCAGTGAGCTGTTGCCCTGCAAACCACCTGTATGCAGGCAAAGTATATTGCTGTCTTCTTCAAAATAATTGTTTTTTATTTTATCGAAAACGGCAAAAAATAGTTTAGCAGTATATACAAAATCGGTAGGTAATTGATGCTGCTGCCACAGGTAATTCATAAAATCCGTCAACGCTTTAGTTTTTTTTGCATAGCCCCCAAAATGATAGTCGTTAAAAATTTGCAGCTTACCTGTTTTAAAATTATTACCTAATAAAAAGTTAATTCTTTCTTCAATGTCATTCATGCCCTTTAAAACAGGCACACTTATTATTTTTTTATTGCCGCCATTCAGCAATAATCCTGCAAGGGTGGTGGCGGTGCCGGCGGCAGTACAAATATGGGTGTAGCTGTTATCTTTTATCAAATCGTAAATAAGTGCTGCGCCTTTTGCACCTAAGGCATGGTAACCACCTTCGGGAATAATAATGCATTCGCCCCATTCATTTTTTAATTCAGCAAGAAAATCACCCTCCTCTTTTTTACTGTATGCTTCCCTTGAAATAAATTTTAACTGCATACCATAATTAATGCAGTGCTGCAGTGTGGCGGATAATTGTGCCGGTTTTTCTCCTCTTACAATACCAATGCTTTTTAAGCCCGGTACCTGGCAGGCAAATGCTGTTGCCACTAAATGATTGGAATATGCGCCACCAAAAGTAACAATGGTTTTATGAGTTGATGCTATAGCCTGTTGTAAAAAATAATGCAGTTTAAATAATTTATTACCGGATACTATGGGATGTATTTTATCTAACCTTAACACCGAAACCGATATTTTTTTTTGCTGAAATAATTCATCACGCAATATTTCAACAGGGGCATTTAAAATATTCAAAAGCATTTTTGATTATAACTTATCGGTTTATACTAATTTCGCTGTACAAAAATCAGGTATTAATTTTTCATTTATCAACTTAAATTATTAATGCAACCCACTCTTTTAATTTTAGCAGCCGGTATGGCAAGCCGCTACGGAAGTATGAAACAAACCGAAGGTTTTGGCCCCAGTGGCGAAACTATTATGGATTATTCTATTTATGATGCCATACGTGCCGGTTTTGGCAAAGTGGTATTTATTATTCGTAAAGATTTTGCCGAAGGGTTTAAAAATACTTTTGAACCTAAGTTAAAAGGAAAGATAAAAACGGAATATGTTTACCAGGAGATGGATTATTTTTTAAATGGTTTACCCATGCCGGAAGGCAGAACAAAACCCTGGGGCACGGGCCACGCCGTTTTATGTGCAATGGATGTAATTGACGAACCATTTGCTGTAATTAATGCCGATGATTTTTATGGCAGTGATGCTTTTGTAAAAGCAGCGGCTTTTTTAAATACCGGTTGTACGCCAAAAAAATATTCCATAATAGGGTATGAGCTGTCAAAAACTTTAAGCGATCATGGTACGGTAAGCCGTGGCGTTTGTCAGGTAGATGCGGATAATAATTTGGTAAGTATTAAGGAGAGAACAAAAATTTACAGGGAAGGCGATAAAATTGTGTATGAAGATGAAGCAGGTAAACATGAAGTGCCTTTTAACTCCAGCGTATCAATGAATTTCTGGTGCTTTCATCAATCTTTATTTGCTGCTACCGAAAAATTATTTCACCAGTTTGTAAAAGATAACAGCCATAACCTTAAATCAGAATTTTTTATTCCGATAATTGCTGAAGATTTTATGGAGCATCATGGAGGTAGTGTTAAAGTAATTCCCTGTTCTTCGCAATGGTTTGGGGTTACATATAAAGAAGATGCACCGGTGGTAAAAGCCAGTATTGATAAACTGGTTGCAGATGGAGAATATCCAACTTCACTTTGGTAAAAAAATATTGCAAATAAAAAAGGCTTCAAATTTTTGAAGCCTTTTTTAATATCTCAATTTGCTATGCTTAGTTGTAACTTTTTATTAAGAATACGCAACTGTTTACTTTTTCAACCTGCTGCACCCTGTCTAAATTTTTTATGGAATTGGTATTGCTTAATTTAATGTTTGCAAATGCAGTATCTTTTTTAAGGTTCTCAACCGTTTTAAAAATGTATAACGATTTTACTGCAAACACAGCACCACCTTCTGCTTTATCGGTTAAAATACCAATGATGTCGCCGTTTTTATTCAGTACCGGACTACCACTGTTACCATGGTGGGCAGCAATTGAAATTTGGTAAGTAAGCGTATCGCTTTTGAGACCTGTTTCGCTGCTTAAGTAACCTTCACCGTAAACAATTTCGTCTTTA
>NZ_JANPCM010000692.1:0-2469 GCF_031430955.1 Ferruginibacter sp. | reverse complement strand
ATGGGCAATGGGCAATGGGCAATGGGCAATGGGCAGAAATAGGGCTTCGTAATTTAGTGTTTAATTGACAATTCACCATTGACAATTGCCCATTCACCATTCACAACGCACCATCTCATCCCAAAGCCGGCCTTGTTGCAATACCATCATCAATTATTTTTAAAATCCTTTTTCTTTCTTCTCCAATTAAAGTTAATCTTGGTGCCCTTACCGCTTCTGATCCTATGCCAGCCTGTGTTTCGGCAAGTTTAATATACTGTACTAATTTGGAGTGAATATCCAATTCTAATAAGGGCATAAACCACCGGTAAATTTTTGTGGCTTCAGCAATTTTCCCTGCTTTAACTAAATTAAAAATAATAACTGTTTCGGCCGGAAAAGCACAAACCAATCCTGCCACCCAGCCATTGGCACCAAGGCAAAGTTCTTCCATGGCCAACGTATCAACGCCGCATAAAATTTTAAAGCGATTGCCAAAGCGGTTAATCATTCTGGTTACATTAGTTACATCACGGGTACTTTCTTTTACTGCCTGTATGTTTTTGCAAATGGTTAAATCTTCAAACATATCTAAGGTTACATCTGTTTTATAATCAACAGGGTTGTTGTAAATCATTATGGGCAAATCGGTAGAGTCCGCAATAGTTTTAAAATAGGTAACGGTTTCCCTGTGGTCGGTTTTATATCGCATAGGTGGCAAAGCCATTAAACCTTTAGCACCCCATACTTTTGCGTAAGCAGCCTGTTGCAATGCTTCCTTAGTTGCACCTTCTGCAATATTTAAAATAACAGGAATTTTACCTGCACATTTTTCAACAGCAAATTTTATAAGTGTTTCTTTTTCGTTAGTAGATAATACACTGGCTTCACCCAGCGTGCCGCCTAAAATAATGCCGTTTACTCCTGCAGCTAATTGTGCATTTAAATTTTTTTCAAACAGGGGAAGGTCTAATTTATCATCGGCTGTAAACTTAGTTGTAAGTGCAGGCATAACGCCACTCCATTCAAAAGGCATAGTTTTATTTTTATTGTAAGATATTAAAAATATGCACATCAACCGATTTTACAAATGATTTCTGTAAGGTTAATTTTTTAAATGCTTCTTTTATTGAGATACATTTTTACGTTCGGTTTACAATTATCATTTTAATATTTGCTATTATAAAAAAAAATATTTTCGCTGTGATTTATTTTTTACTTTTATTGCTGCAATGTTATCCTGTATTTCTTCAGCAACAGATAAATACTGGGGTTGATTTTCAGCAAAGCGAAAATTTTACTTGGCAATTATTCTTCACCATCAGCAAACAGTAAATTGCGGCCATACGAAGCAACTATTTATGAATTTTAAGCTCAACCATATTCAGCATATTGGCATACCGGTTACTGATTTAGCCAGGTCGGAAGGGTTTTATGAACGCCTGGGCTTTAAAAATGTAATGGCGGCAACATTTAATTTTAATGGGGATAAAGGAAATGTGGCCATGATGAAGTATAACGAAATGATTATAGAATTATATCAAATGCCGGCTGCTGAGTTGCAGGAAATCCGCGGCAGAAAAAACGGCCATATAGATCATATAGCTTTTGATGTGGATGATATTGATAAAGCTTTTACTGAGCTGAAAAATTTATCTTTTAATATCATTGAAGAAGCTCCGATATTATTATCCTTCTGGAAAAATGGCTGTAAATATTTTAACATTACGGGGCCAGATGGGGAGCGGCTGGAGTTTAACCAGATCTTGTAAATTTTTTTTATAAAGATCCTCCTTCTACCAATAAAGATTCAATGGTAAGTTCCTGTATAAAAGTACTTCCTGCAAGGCAGGCCATCATACTGCTAAATGCCAGTTTACCTAATTTTAAACCACTGGTTTCTACGTAAGTAATTTCCGGAAAATATAATTTAGGGATATCGCCATTGCTTATCGCAATTACTGCAATATCATCAGGTATTTTTAATCCCTTTTTCTGTATTGCTTTCATCGTACCTGTAAGAATTTCATCACTCATGCAAAAAAAAGTATCCGGCTTTTCTTTTAAATGTTTTAAAGCTGCTTCCTCGGCTTGTGCAGAGCTTACTGCATAATCAGTAATCAACTTTATTTTATTTCCTTTTTCGGTAATAGTTGTTGTAAAAGCTTCCAGTCTTTTTCTGGTTATTAAAAGATGTGTATTACCAAAAAGCGCCACTACCTTTTTTTTCTTTTTATTAATAATTGCATTAGCGGCAATGGTAGCAGAGAGCGAATCTGCAACACAAACTTTATTGCAATCATTGCTTTCAGGAACCTTATCAAAAAATATTACCGGAATTTCAATTTCTTTTAAACGTAGAAAAGCATCAATATTTATAGTGTCGGGAGAAATACAAACAAACAAGCCGGTGATCCTGTTTTGCCTGCATAGCTTTAAGTTTGTTATTTCAATAGTTGGGTCGTCACCAGACTGCAGTATCATTAAAGA
>NZ_JANPCM010000691.1:0-1810 GCF_031430955.1 Ferruginibacter sp. | reverse complement strand
ATAACCATTTACACTGTAATTATTTAAGGGAACAGTTGAAGGCGGAGCAGTGGGCTGCAATAATTCGTCAACAGATTGTTGTACAGTTCTAGTTTTAAAATATTGTATATCCTGCAGTTTTGCGCCAAACAATGTTCTTTTTAAAAGATGAACAATTTGCGGCGTTTCCCAAGTACCGGTATATTCCTGTAAACCTTCGGCTAAAGGGCTGTGCAAATTATTGGGGTCAGAAAAAGGCTGTAGTTTTTCTGCAGTTGCTTTGGAGAGCAGCGTTTCTTTCATAAAGGATAAAGGTTTAACAACAATAAAAAATTACAGAAAATATCTTACCAATCTTGCAAAAATATTTTTACTTAAATTATTTAAAAGGAAAAAAATCGCTACAGTGTTTTGAAATAATTTGAATTAGTAAGGGTTATTCAGCGATAATTGTATTAACAAAAATTTTGCCAAAACAAATTTTATTCAAAAAAAGAAGTGGAAAATTTTCCCTCTGTAAGTAATAATATTTTTGTTTTAGTAGAATTACTAACCCTTATCGTAAAACTCCCTTCCACAATGCCCTGTTTTATTTTTTGGAGTTTTGTTACGGTTACTTTGTTTGCAGTATCGTTAATTACATTTGCGTAGGTAACACCGGCAGCATCGGTATAGCTTGCAAATATTTCTGTGTTAAGATATTTTCTTGCGCTATCGCCGGTAACTCTTATAATTAAATTATTTTTTCGCACAATGCTGTCCGGTAATTTTCCTTCAACAGAGGTAGTAAATAATGCACCTACATTTTCTTTTCTTGCTGTTGTTACTGAAAGGTTTACAGCTATAGAATCTTGTTTAAAACTGATGGAAGATAATTTAATTTCCGGCCCGGGAATGGGAACAGGTGCTTCTTGTTTTGTACAGGAAATAAAAATGATTGCAGTAAAAATAAAAATGAATACTGGCCTGTAATTTTTAATAGTCAGTTGCATTGGATAATTGGGTTTAAGAATTTTATTCCTGCAATATCAGTGCCATTTTTTTTCCAACAACAAAAAAGTATTTAATTTACTATTGGTCTTGGTGTGAAAATTAACCACATAAGTATATAGATACACATAGTCAGTAAAACAAAAAATCCCAACATTAATTTGGGATTTTTTTTGAAAATTTATTTTTATACTTTCTTACAACAACTTCCTTATCGCCTCCACCAATTCTCCTTTAGTAATTGGCACGCCCATAATTTTATTATAGCCTTTGGCATCTACAAAATAAACATCACGTATAATTTTTATCAACTGGCCATTATTAATTTCAGGAATTAAAACAGTGTCGAAGTTTTTTAAAATATTGCCTAAGTTTTTAGGGAAGGGGCGAATGTAACGCAGGTGGGCATGGCTTACTGCAAGGCCTTCTTTTTGTAATACTGCACAGGCACTTTTTATGGAGCCGTAAGTACTGCCCCAGCCCAATACCAATACTTTTCCTTTAGCAGGACCACTATCTAATGTTTGTTCTGGAATATAATTAGCAATTAAATCAACTTTAGCCTGCCTTGTTTTTACCATGTGCTCATGATTTTCCGAATCGTAACTGATGTTACCGGTAATGTCCTGCTTTTCCAAACCACCCACACGATGTTCTAAACCTGCAGTGCCGGGTATTGCCCATGGCCTTGCTAATTTTTCGTCACGCTGGTAAGGCATAAATTTCCCATCGGCCATATTCTCTGCCGATGCAAAAGTTACTTTTATTTCGGGCAGGTCTTCGCTTTTAGGAAACTTCCATGGTTCGGCACCGTTAGCAATATAACCATCGCTTAAAAACA
>NZ_JANPCM010000690.1:0-5809 GCF_031430955.1 Ferruginibacter sp. | reverse complement strand
GATACCATTCAACTGCGGAAAAAACTGCAGGCCCTGCATTTTTCTTATGCCAATACAAGGGATATTGCTGATGATGGTAAAGGAAATATCTGGGTTACTTCTCAAAACGGTTTAATCAAATATAATTTACAGAAGGAAACTGCTGCAATTTATACCACGGCAGATGGATTACTGCATGATTTTAGTTTTACACTTTGTGTTGATGTTAAAAAAAGGTTATGGGTGGGCTCTATGGGTGGCGTGAATTTATACAATGCAGAAAAAAATACTTTCACAAATGTTTTTGCCCAATCGCCGGATAAACTAAGTAATTATTTTGGCAGCAGCCTGGAAGGGAAAGACGGGCATATTTACTTTTTATTTAACGGAAATTTAGTCAACATTAATCCTTATAAATTTTTTGCCGAGAAAAATGAAAAAAGATTGCTGCAGTTAGATGAGGTGCAGATAAATGGAGAAGCTGTAAATTTTTCAACGGATATTTTATCTTCTTTATCTTACCAGCAAAACAGGATTTACTTCCGGTTTGGATTATTGGAATTTGTGCAACCCGAAAAAATAAATTACTATTACCAGTTGCAGGGGCTTGATAAAAACTGGATTGAATTGGGTGCTCACTCCGATGTAACTTTTAATTCGCTGCAGCCGGGCAATTATATCCTTCATGTAAAAGCAAGAGATGTTTATGGAAACCAGCAAAAAGAAATGCTCATCATTCCATTCAGGATTACACCACCCTTCTGGAAAACATGGTGGTTCCGGATATTGCTGGCACTTTGTGCTTTTTATATAATTTATGTATTTATAAAATGGCGTGTTAAAAACATTAAAGCAATTGCCGCAGAAAAATTAAAAGTGCAGCAGTTAAATGCAGAGCAATATAAAAGCAAGCTGGAGCTGGAGCAGATCATTAATTATTTTTCATCTTCCCTGATAGATAAACATACCATTAATGATGTATTGTGGGATGTGGCTAAAAACCTGGTTGGCCGCCTTGGCTTTGTTGATTGCATGATTTATTTATGGAATGCTGATAAAACAAAAATGCTGCAAAAGGCAGGCCATGGCCCAAAAGATTCGGAAGAGGAAATACGCCAACAACTTTTTGAAGTATATCCCGGCCAGGGATTGGTTGGTTATGTAATGCAAACAAAAGAAGCAGTAGTTGTTGCAGATACCACAAAAGACAGCCGGTACAGAGCAGATGATTTAGTGCGGTTGAGTGAAATAACTGTGCCGGTAATTTATAATGATGAATTGATTGGCGTATTAGACAGTGAGCATCCTGAAAGAAATTTTTATACGCCGCAGCATCTGCAGGTACTTACTACCATAGCCACATTGGTTGCCAATAAAATAAAATCAATAGAAGCAGAACAGCTTATTCAGCAGAAGAGTATAGAAGTGTACAGCATGAACGAGCAACTGTCCAAAGCCAAGCTGGAAGCTTTACGCAGCCAGATGAATCCGCATTTTATCTTTAACAGTTTAAATGCGATACAGGAATGTATTTTAACCAATAATGTAGATGCTGCTTATAAATACCTGTCAAAATTTTCCAAGCTGCAGCGCATGGTATTAAACAACTCACAAAAAGAACTGATACCATTAAGCGACGAAATTGAAATGCTGCAATTGTATTTATCGTTAGAATCATTACGCTTCAGTAAATCTTTTGTTTACCATATAAATATTACAGGCATAACAGATACCAATGAAATAATGATACCATCACTAATAACACAGCCACTTGTTGAAAATGCTATCTGGCACGGCCTGCGTAATAAAGAAGGCGATAAAAAGTTAGAAATAATTTATGAAGAAAAAGATGCCCAAATATTTATAACTATTGATGACAATGGAATAGGGCGGGATGCAGCAGCAATAATAAGGCAACAAAAATTGGGTAGTAAAGAATTTGCGTCCAAAGGAACGGCAATATTGCAGCAAAGATTATACGTATTAGGTCAACAGCTTAAAGTGGCCATTCATCTGGAAACTACTGATAAAAAAGATGAAGATGGAAATTCAAACGGAACAAAAGTGGTTATTTCTTTCCCTTCAAATTTAGAGGCCGAATAATTTTTATAGCTAAAAAATAATTTGTTATGGTAAAAATATTAATTGTTGATGATGAAGCCGCTGCCGGTAATATTTTAAAAATATTGATAGAGAAGCATATTGCCACTGCAACAGAAATTAAATATTGTGCTGCTGCTAAAGATGCGTTGGAGCTGCTGCAAACGTTTAACCCAACGCTGGTTATGCTGGATATAGAAATGCCTGCGCTAAATGGTTTTGATTTTTTGAATATGGCAACCGAAAATAATTTTGATGTGATCTTTACAACCGCTTACGACCAATACGCCATAAAAGCAATACGCTTTAGTGCTTTAGATTATTTATTAAAACCGATTGATATTCTGGAATTGCATAATGCTGTTAACCGCCACATTATTAAACAACAAAATCAAAATCAAAAATTATTGGTTTCTAATTTACTTAACAACCTGCAGCAAAAAGACCCTAAAGATTTTAAACTGGCACTATCTACAATGGAAGGCGTTTCTTTTTTTGAACCTGCAGAAATTATGTATTGCGAAGCAGAAAATAATTATACCCGTTTTGTTTTTACCAAACAAAAACCCATGTTAGTTTCAAAAACATTGGGCGAATATGAAGAGCTTTTAGCAGAGCATGGTTTTATCCGTATCCATAAATCTTACCTTGCCAATGCAAAATATGTTTCTAAAGTTGACCGGGAAGGCATATTGCTTATGAGTGATGGTAAACAACTTCCTGTTTCTAAACGTAAAAAAGAAATGGTAATGCATACGCTTAAACAGCATTAAGGTATACCTAAAATATTTTGCTTTTACTTTACCTGCAAAATAATACCACTTCCATAAGCCCTCACCTGCGGTTGATACATACATTGCAAAGCAATGGGTCCGTTAGAAAATATTCCTTCGGCTGATACTACAGTTTCATATTCAATAGTGGAAATGCCCGAAGGTATTTCTTCTGCAAAAAACTGTTAGCCTGCATCCCTTACCGATTTGTAATAACTAAATCCTTTACTGTATTCGTAACCGCTGCTTGCATCTTTAGGTGCTGATACAGCGGATCTTTTTTCATCAACAAAAACATATATAGCCTGATTTTTTTTAACCTGCAATATGTGCATAATAGATTACAACAGCAAAGGAGAATTGTTGTATTTCTAAAATACTGTCAATAAAACCTAAAGAGTAAGAAGAGATTGATTGCTTTATTAAAGCATCAGAACTAAAAAATAATTAAATATAATTTTTTATGAAGGGGATGTTTTTAGAAAATATTTATTGAGGATAGATATGGTATTATGTAGCCTTATCTTTTGTATTGCTTATTAAAGTAATGCCGGCAAAAAAGAAAATAGCCCCCAGTACTCCGGTAAAAATAATGGTCTTTACATTTTTAATGCCCGAACCGCCATTCATAAAACTTACGCCTGCATATATTAAGCCCACAATGCCTAAAACGGATAATATTATTCCTAATAAACGTTTTTCCATAGCTTGTTTTTTTACAAGATAAGCGGATATAATTAAAATTATTAAACTCCCTCCTTTAATGTGTGAATGATGTAATAAATAATGACAATTACAACAGAAGAATGTAAAAACAAAAACCATCTATTTAAAAACAGATGGCTTTTTTATAAAAGATATTTTATTTAATTGCGGTGAGAACTGTAACTCCTTCTGCTGTTTCCGCTCTGGGAATTTGAATTATTACCACGGCTTTTAAAATTACTCCGCTGGTGTGGCTTTGATACACTTGCCTGAGGTTGTGCATTGGGTGATAGCAGGTACGGATGGCCTGTAATCTGTGGTATTGTTTTGCCAATAAGTTTTTGAATATCCCTCAACTCTAATTTTTCATCCGCATCGCAAAAAGACAATGCAATGCCTGTATTGCCAGCTCTTCCGGTACGGCCAATGCGGTGTACATAAGTTTCTGGTACTTCGGGCAATTCAAAATTTATTACATGGCTCAGGTCATCAATATCAATTCCTCTTGCAGCAATATCAGTAGCTACCAGCACACGGAGTTTTCCGTTTTTAAAATTGCTCAATGCGTTTTGCCTGGCATTTTGCGATTTGTTGCCATGTATGGCAGCCGCAGTTATATTTTCGTGATGTAAAACCTTTACCACTTTATCAGCACCATGTTTGGTACGGGTAAATACTAAGGCAGTTACAATTTCATCATTCTTTAATAAGTGCAGCAACAGTTTATTTTTATCCTGCTTATCTACATAATATAAACTTTGCTCAATAGCATCCACGGTAGATGATACAGGAGTTACTTCTACTTTTGCCGGCTTGGTTAAAAGTACATTCGCTAATTTTTGTATTTCCGGCGGCATAGTGGCCGAGAAAAAAAGTGTTTGCCTTTTTTCGGGCAGGCGTACAATAACTTTTTTTACATCATGTATAAAACCCATGTCAAGCATGCGATCGGCTTCGTCCAAAACAAAAATTTGTAAATGGCGCAGGTTAATAAAACCCTGGCTCATTAAATCTAATAATCTGCCTGGTGTAGCAATTAAAACATCTACCCCTTTTTTTAATGCAACGGTTTGATGCAATTGTGATACGCCGCCAAATATTACCGTGTGTGTAATGCCGGTATATTCGCCGTATGCTGCAAAGCTTTCATTTATTTGTATAGCAAGCTCACGTGTAGGTGTAAGTATTAAAACTTTAATGCCCGGCACATGTTGTTTTTGCTGATATAATAATTGTAAAATAGGAATGGCAAATGCTGCTGTTTTACCCGTACCTGTTTGGGCACAGCCTAATAAATCCTGTTGCTTTAATACAATGGGTATAGCTTGTTGCTGGATAGGGGTTGGGTTGCTGTAACCCTGTTGGGATAAAGCTTTAAGGATGGGTTCAATTAACCCTAAATTGTTAAAATCCATTAATAATGGTTTATGATGTATGGCTGAAAGGACGTTGTATTTTCTGAAATCAGCGAAGGAAATTTGTTTGTACCACCGGCTTACAACCTGCCGTAATTTTTTGTGGAGAACTGCGAAGATAGGGGATTATTATTTAGTGGTTTTTTAGTAACACTTTCAAACTAAAAAGGAAAACATTAATTTGCCTAATTAAAATGATTTGGAAAATAATATGATTAAACATTGTGCTGTTGATATTGCACCCGACTGTAATTATTTTTTAGTAATTGAAAATTTACTGAATGGAAGTTTATTGCAAAATTATATGATGTTGCCAAACGGGGAAGGTGCCTTGTATTCCCACATCAGCATAAATAAAATTATTGAAGAAGAAATGCTGCATGATAATTTTGAAATTACAACTGCTGCTAACAGCAGCCTTAAAAGTATGAGCAGTGGCGAACAGAAAAAAGCTTTGTTGCAATACATCCTTACTAAAAAACCGGGCTTTATTGTTGCCGATAATATTTTTGATAATCTTGATGCTGGGGCAAAGGAAAATATTTCAACTGCTTTACTTCAAATAGCGGCACATACTTTAATCATACAAATTATCAACAGAAAAAAAGATATACTGCCTTTTATTGAAACGGTATTTTCTATAAGAGAGAATATTGTTTTTAAAAAAGAAACTATAGCAGATTATTTAAAAGAAAATAATGCAGGTAATGAAAATTATCCTCCTGATTTTGAGCATCCTGTGCTGCCTCCCGTTGCCCGCTCAGGCCGGAGCCCGCTGCGAGGCGGTGCCCGAAAAGGGGCTCCAGCCGGAAGTGGTGGTTAGCTCGGACGGCACGG
>NZ_JANPCM010000689.1:0-3254 GCF_031430955.1 Ferruginibacter sp. | reverse complement strand
GTACAGAATTTGACAGTGTAGAAGTAGATAATGAAGTGATTATTGAAAGTAAAAAGAAACTGATCATCGGCGATTTTGTGAATGTAAAAATAACAAAGGCTTACGATTATGATATTGAAGGGGAGGTGGTTTAAAGATAATACTTTGTTAGAAGGAATACATGAGGTGTTTGCAGTTGAACATTGTATATTGAGCATTGAATATTGAACATTAAAGTATAAAATGAACTTTTCTTCGCAAAACATAACTTACCAGGAAACCGGCTTTTTTTCTAAAATTGTACTGGACTACATTTCCGGTAATGATTTATTAAAACCTTTTTATCAGCATGCAGTTTCTATTGATGGAATTAAAGCCGCCATTGAAGAAAGAAAAAAATATTCCACTAACAGAAAAGTATTGGTGGATGTTTTGCAAAAGCAATATGCTGAAATTATTCTTACAGCAAAACAAACATTTAACCTGCAGCAATTAAGTAATCAAAATTGCTTTACCATTACCACTGCACATCAACCCAATATTTTTACCGGACATTTATATTTTATTTATAAAATTTTGCACACTGTAAAATTGGCTGAGGAATATAAAAAAGCTTTGCCCGAAAATAATTTTGTACCTGTTTATTATATGGGCAGCGAAGATGCCGACCTGGAAGAACTGGGCCATGTTTTTATTAATGGTGAAAAACACCAATGGCAAACCCAACAAACCGGGGCAGTTGGCAGAATGAAAGTGGATAAGGCTTTAGTAAAATTAGTTGATAACATTGCCGGGCAAGTTTTAATTTATCCATTTGGTGCAAGCATTATTGCTGTAATAAAAGATTGTTATAAAGAGGGTGTAACTATTGAGCAGGCAACTTTTAAATTGGTGAATGAATTATTTAAAGAATATGGCGTACTGATTATTTTGCCCGACAATGCAGCATTAAAAAGATTATTTATACCAGTTGTAGAAAAAGAATTGACAGCAACATTTTCTCATGCAGAAGTTGCAGCAACTGTTGCTGCATTTCCAGCAGCATATAAAGTGCAGGCAAGCGGAAGAGAACTGAATTTATTTTATTTAACGGACAATAGCAGGGAAAGAATCATCGTCGAAAATTCCCAATTCCAAATCCCTAATTCCAAATTACAATTTAGTAAACAGGAAATTATAAGTGAATTAATTAATCATCCCGAACGTTTTAGTGCCAACGTAATTCTCCGTCCGGTTTTTCAGGAAATGATTTTGCCCAACATTGCATTTATTGGCGGTGGTGGCGAAATTGCTTACTGGCTGGAGTTAAAAAAAGTATTTGAAGAAGTAGGCGTGCCGTACCCGGTTTTGGTGTTACGCAATTCATTTTTAATAATAGAAAAAAATCACCAGGCACTTCTTGATAAATTAAATTTTACCGTTGCCGATCTTTTTAAAACTGAAGAGCAGTTAATGAACCAACTCGTAAAAAGGGAAAGCGGCTTGCAGTTAAGTTTGAAAAATGAAATGCAAACGTTGGAAGGTTTTTACACCACATTGCAGCATACGGCCACAGCAATAGACAGCAGTTTACAAAAACATACGGCAGCCCTGCAAACGCAGGCACTTAAAAAAATAACAGCCTTAGAAAAGAAAATGCTTAAAGCAGAAAAGAAAAAATTTGAAGCTCAGCAACGCCAATTGCAAAAATTAAAAATTGTTTTATTCCCCCATAATAATTTACAGGAACGTATTGAAAATTTCATTCCTTTTTATGCCAAATGGGGCGATGACTTTATTAAAGCCCTTTACGAAAATTCATTGGCACTGGAGCAGCAGTTTATAATTTTAGAAGAACTCTAATTATTTTTTATATTGCAGCAACTACTTTCAGCTTATGTTCTTTCTGTGCCTTACATACTTGCCTGAAAGATTGTAAACTCATATAAGCTGTTCCTTTTTTATGGTTTGCCTTTGCAGCTTCATACATCATTTTGTAATGTTGTATAATTATTTTTTGGGCTTTGAAAAAGGAAAATCCAGGTTGGTAAATGTGAGCGGGCTCTGCACCTGAACCATTTAATTCTAATATTGAAAAGTGTTTTCCTTCTTTTAAATCTTTAATGCTTTTACATTTTATATCGAAGCGGCCAAAATAAAAACCTTCAATCTGTTTACTGATGTTATTAAAAACTGTATTTAGTTTTTCATCAATAACATCGCAGTAATCTAAAAACAATGCACCCCTTACATGATTGCCAAATGGAACAAGTATTTCAATTTCGCCATGCTTCAAAATTTTATTAAAATCAATTGTACCTGAATGCTTTAATTTTTCTAATTGTAAAAAAGCCCTGTCATCGGCTTCAATTAATTTATATAAATTAGAAATGCCATCACCGGTTATTTTTAAATATTCTTTACTGGTTACTGATGTTATCATTCCATTTGCAGCATCAGGGTGCCGGTAAAAGAAAATGCTTAACTCCATTGGGTAATCAATATATTTCTGCAATAAAAAATCAATGGGATATTTTAATAAATATTTTTCCAGATCAGAAGTGTTTTTTAAGATATTAACACACCACCCTCTTTCTCCCCTGTCGGGTTTAGCAATAGCAGGAAATTTCATTGCTGTATTATCCATTTTCAAGATAACATCATCAATACTTTCTTTTTCTTTTATTAAAATAGTAGCAGGGTAATACTGTTTTGGTATAAGTTTGAAAATATCCCATTTACTTTCAAAAATCATTCCCCCGGTTTCTATTGAGGGGTTAGCCGCCGAAAAAAAGCAAAACGATCTTGCTCTTATGCAATAATAAATAAAATAAAAACTTGCCGGAATATATACCAGCCACATTGGCCAGTATTCCCAACTAAAAAATTTAATATATTTTATCCTCCACCAATTTTTTATGGCCTGTGTTTTTACAGGCATTGTTTTAACATTACAACAGCTGTTGGTAAAAGAAAAAGGTATTGTTTCGGCACTTTTCATTCTTTAAATAATACTGCAAATTGCAGATGCTTTTTTCGATTGTAAAAAAGTTTTTATTGTATGTTGTGTTTCAGCAGTAAAATCAAAATAACTTACTGTAGCAGCTTCATGAGTAATAATGTCTATAAAAGTATAGCTGAGTGTTTTGATTTTTTTGTTACGGTTTATTAAAAAGCCATTCCAAATGTCATCGTAATTTTTAAAAAAATTTAATAAAGATAATTTTGATACACTTGGTTTAGTGCTAATCCAGTCTGTAAATAATTTTGACCTTGTTTTTTTTGCTCTTTCATCA
>NZ_JANPCM010000688.1:0-4157 GCF_031430955.1 Ferruginibacter sp. | reverse complement strand
AAATGTATGTGGGTTTTTCTTTCTTTCTTTTTGCAGGTAAGTGGCCAGGTGAGCATAGCCGCCGGTTTTACGAAATACGGCTTTATCATTTTCCCAAAACAATTCATCATGCGGATGCAACTGGCAATGCACATCGGTGGTTTGTAAAATAGAAATGGTAAATGGTTTATCAGCAGCATTTATTTCATCCATCTCATTTTTATTTATGGTTTCGGCAGCAGCAATAATGGGTGCTGCCGCCAGCAAACCTGCGCCACCTATTGTGCCGAGTTGTTTTATAAAATTTCTTCTGTTGTTGTTCATTTTTTATTTTTTTTGCTTATACCGATTTTTTTTTTTGGAACCCGGCATTTGTATTTCAATTAAGCTTCATTGGCGTCGCACTCTTGTACTGCATATCATTCCTGAACTTTTAAATACATTATCTATATCTGAAGATTATCTTTTAATAAATACTTTTATTTTATTGAAGCAGTAACATTCTTTTCTTTTGCCGCTTCTTCACTTTTCTTTTGCTCTTGTACAATTGGTTTAAATGGCCCAAACTTGTGTTGCTCCTCAGAAAAATTATCGGTGTATGGCCCAAAGGGATGATCAACAGGTTTCTTTGATTTATCAGGCCAGTCTTTAGGTACATTAATATGCGGCCTCGGTTGTGATACAACAAATGCCGCCACATCCCATGCTTCTTCATCAGTAAGTTGTGTATTATTATAAGTAACACCCTGTGGCATATTATACTTTACATACTTTGCAAAGTTGCTGATGCGGTATAAACCTGCACCATCATTAAAACTATTTTTTTCCCACATGGCAGGATAAATATATTCTGTTTTATCTGCATTAAAAACACCTTCCCCAGTTGACTGGTGGCAGCTTTGGCATTTAGCGGCATAAACTGTTAACCCTTTTTCAGGGTCGGCGGCACGGTCTAAAAATGCCACATCTTTAAATCCTGAGCCTTCTGCTTTTTTTCCTTTTGGCACATTGCTGCCTAAAAAATTTATGTAGGATACAATGGCCTGCATTTCATTACCGGCAGTATCTATTGCTTTACCATTCAGGCTGCGTTCAAAACAATCGTTTACTCTTTTATAAATATTTTCAATGCCTCCGCTTCTTGCCCTGAATTTTGGATACAGTGAGGCAACAGAACCATAGTTGTTTCCAAAAACGGCTGTGCCTGCCTGTAAGTGACAGTTCTGGCAATTTAATCCGTTGCTTATTTTTAAAACAGACCCGTTGGGGCCAAGATATTTTGCAGTATGAGCAATTAACTGTTTACCATATTCTACCTGCTGTTTTTGTTTGGCATCTGTAATGCTGCTAACATCTGGCGCTGTCCAGTAATTAGCAGCATCAGTTTTTGCACCATTACCGGCTATTTCTTTTTCTTCTTTTTTTGCAGCAGGCTGGTTAGCGTATTCAAAAATAAATGGCATGGATATAAGCGCAATGATTAGTACAACAATTATCCCTATCAGTTTATTAATTACTGAAATTAGTTTTTGCTGTGCAGTATCGTCTTGCTTATTAAACAATCGTTATGCTGTTGTAATTAATGTGGCAATTTTTCTCTTACATATCCATACACCCATGTACCTGCAAGGGCACTTAGTAAAGTTACTGCAACAACCGTTGCTCCGGTGCCTATTTGTGCAAACAGCGGGCCGGGGCATGCACCCGTAATGGCCCAGCCTAAACCAAATATTAATCCCCCATATACCTGGCCTTTATTAAATGTTCTTTTATGAAAATCAATCTGCTCACCGTAAATGGTTTTGATGTTGAATTTTTTTATCAGCCAAACAGAAATCATACCCACCACCACTGCACTGCCTATTACACCATACATGTGAAAAGATTGCAGCCGAAACATTTCCTGTATTCGGAACCAACTGATGATTTCTGCTTTTACAAAAACAATCCCGAATGCCAAACCAACCACCAGGTATTTTATATTGTGGTGCCATTTATGTGTAAGCTTACTTTCGTTTAAACAAATGGCATCAAGAGAACGTACTTCAAAATCTGTGTTTATAATTTCTGTTGTTTTCATTAATTTTTTTTTAAAGAGAAAGAATAAATGGAAGAATAAGATTAGCCATAATAAAACCACCAATCATAAAGCAGCAGGTAGCAATTAATGATGGCCATTGCAATGTAGATAACCCCATTATGGCATGGCCGCTGGTGCAGCCACCGGCATACCTTGTACCAAAGCCCACCATAAAACCACCCACCACTATTAATAAAAATCCTTTTACCGAAATTAAACTCTGCCAGTTAAAAATTTGTTTGGGCATAAGGCTGCTGTAATCGGTAATGCCGTAACCCGATAACTCTGTTGCCAGTTTAGGATTAATTTGTATTGCATCAGGATTAGCCAGTAAATTAATCGCTACCATTCCGCCAAAAAAAATACCTGCAACAAAAAATAAATTCCAGGCTTCTTTTTTCCAGTCGTATTTAAAAAAAGGAATGTTGGCAGGTAAACATGCAGCACATACATGCCGCAGGGATGAACTGATGCCAAAAGATTTATTTCCGATTATTAAAAGTGTTGGCACCGTTAATCCTATCAGCGGCCCGGCCAGATACCAGGGCCAGGGTTGTTTAATCCATTCTATAAAACTCATTTTTACTTTTTTTACTTTTTTGCTGCCTTGTTATTTTACAAACTGATTTACATTTTGCCAGGTACCACCATTAACCACATTCTTAAAACCATTTTGCTCCAAAATAGTTTTTGCCTGTCCGCTGCGGTTGCCGCTTCTGCAAAACACAATAATATTTTCTTTGCCTTTAAACTTATTTAGTTGCGATGCCACAGTACCCAGAGGAATATTTACAGCACCCTTTGTGCTGCCGCCTGCAAACTCCGCTGGCTCCCTTACATCTACCAAAAAAGCACCCTGCTCCATAAAGTTTTTTAAATCAGTAGTGGGTATTCCGCCAAATAATTTTTGTAAAAAGTTCATACTACTAAATTTTTATGCTGTAAATTTTTTTATAATTTCTGTTAGTGCAGCCTTTGGTACTACACCGCTTTGCCTCCACAATGGCTGGCCATTTTTAAAAAGAATTAATGTGGGTACACCCTGAATTTGATATTGGCTGGCAGCCTGCGGACTTTTATCTACATCTACTTTAATAATGGTAGCTGCATCGCCAATTTCTTTTTTTACATCTTTAAGAATGGGCGCCATCATCTTGCAGGGGCCGCACCACCCGGCAGAAAAATCTACCAGTACGGGTTTATCAGATTGTATGATTTCGTTAAATGTCATGATGATTGTTTTTCTTCTTTCTCTTTTAAAACCTTTTTTTTGTTTTTAAACATGCCCAGGAGTAATGCCCCCATTAATGCACCATACAAGCTGCTGTTTACTGGCTTTGATGTAATCATGCAGGTGCCCGATGAACATCCAATTTGCTGCCAGTACAAATATCCGGCAATTGCGCCAAGTGCAGCTCCTGCCAGGTAAAGTAAATTATTATTAAACCACTTCTTCATAGCTGATATCTTTTATAGGTTTATCATTTTTTATAGGGGGTGTATTACATCCACCGGCACCGCAACAACCTATATTAAAAAGTGCTATACCGGTAAATAATAATCCTGCAATTATAAATAATTTATCATTGGCAATAAATCCCTGTATTGTTATAGCTAAACCAATAACTAACCTTAAAGCCCTCATCAAATTCCAATTGCTAAAAATTTTCTGTTTCATAACAGCAAATTTAAATTACAACCGCAGCTTGCTTGGTAACAAAGGTTACAAAGCAAAAGAATCAACTAAAAACCTGATATCAATAAGCAGGTAAACAAAAATCGCTTTTCCATAATAATTTTTTTGTACAGCACATCCTGTAATTTGCAATAACACCAGCCAGTGCAGTAAGTGCTGCCACAACAATAAGTGCTGCTTCCAATCCAAAATAATCTGCCAAAACCCCACTTAAAAATGCACCTATTACATAACCACTATCCCTCCAGAAACGAAATATGCTTAATGTTTCTGCCCTTTGCGATGGATGGGTGTTTTCTGCTACCACGGTTAAAAAATTTGGATATACCAAGGCTGTGCCTATACCTAAAACTACTGCTGATAAAACCGAAAAAAACATTGAATAAGAAATTACTAAAAGTA